>CARBWQ010000040.1 GCA_948949055.1 uncultured Eubacteriales bacterium
ATCACCGACATAGCCTGCCTCTGTCAAAGTAGTTGCATCAGCAGTTGCAAAAGGGACTTTTAATACTTTGGCAAGAGTTTTTGCAAGAAGAGTTTTACCACTTCCTGATGCACCAAAAAGTAAAATGTTACTTTTTTCAAGTTCAACATCCTCTGCCTCTTTGCGTAAATCATTATCGAAATTATAGTTCAGTCTTTTATAATGATTATAAACAGCTACTGATAAAACTTTTTTAGCTTCATCTTGACCGATAATATACTCGTCAAGCTTTTCTTTTATTTCACTTGGTGAAGGCAGGTCAATTTTTTCAAACTTTGTTTTCTTAGTGACATCAACAATGATATCTTTGCAAATTTCAATACATTCATCACAAATGTAAGCCTCACCATTGGGACTTGCAATAATTTTTTTAGCATCACGTTGGCTTTTACCACAAAAACTACATTTACATTCTTCGCTCATACACGCATCTCCTAATTTGCTTTACATTCTCTCGAAACGAAAATTTCATCTATAATTCCGTATTCTTTTGCCTCCTGTGCAGTCATATAATTATCTCTGTCTGTATCTTTTTCAACAATTTCAAGTGGCTTGCCAGTATTTTGACTAAGCATTTGATTCATGCGATCTTTTATATATTGTATATGATTAGCTTGAATTTGAATGTCACTAACTTGACCTTGTGCACCACCCAAAGGTTGATGAATCATAATTTCACTATTTGGAAGAGCAAATCTTTTTCCCTTAGTTCCACCAGCAAGTAAGAAAGCACCCATTGAAGCTGCCCTACCCACACAAATTGTGGAAACATCACATTTAATATATTTCATAGTGTCATAAATTGCAAGACCAGCACTTACACTTCCACCAGGACTATTAATATAAATTGAAATATCCTTATTAGGATTTTTACCTTCAAGATAGATTAATTGAGCAACAATAATATTTGCAATATTATCGTCAATTTCGCCATTTAAAAAGATAATACGATCTTCAAGTAGTCTTGAATAAATATCATAAGACCTTTCACTATTCCCTGTCTGGTCGACAACCATTGGTATTAACATTATCTAAACCTCCTCGCTCATTTTAGCAATAATAATCAAACTAAAAAGTGATTTTAAAATTTTTAAATCTGTTTAAATTAAAATCACTTTAAGTTTGTAAATATTCGGTTTTACCTAACATCGTTCTGTTACAAACAAAATCCGAAAATTCGCACAAGTAAATTATATGCCAAATTTACTATTTATTTTCATTTTTTGATTTAATAAATTCCAAGACTTTTGTCATAATTGCGTTGTTTTGGAAGAAAGCATAATCTTCTGGTGACATAGCTTTCTTAAAATCATCAACATTCATTTGATATTTGTCAGCATACTCAGCCATTTTTGCATCAAGTTCTTCGGCAGAAATGGTAATTTTATTTTGAGAAATAAGTCTTTGGAGAACAAGTCTAGTTTTGATATTTTTCTCAGCATCAGTCTTACGTTCAGCTCTAAATTCCTCAATAGTTTTTCCTATATAACCAAGATATCCTTCCAAAGACATTCCTTGATGAGAAAGTCTATGTTCAAAATCCTCTACCATGTGATGAACTTCGTGTTCAATCATTGAGTCAGTAAGTTCAATACCACTCTTGTCTGCAACAGCATCAAGAAGAGCCACTTCATAATCTCTTTCAATTTTTTCTTCGTTTACTTTTAATAGGTTATCCCTAATTGAGTTTTTATATTCCTCAACAGTTTCAAATTCAGTAGTATCAGCTACAAATTTATCATCAATTTCAGGAAGAACTTTCTTTTCAACCTTCTTTAAAGTAACTTTAAATACAGCAGGCTTACCTTTTAAGTTTTCTGCACCATAGTTTTCAGGGAAAGTTACATTGATGTCCTTTTCTTCATCTTTCTTCATACCAACAACGCCTTCTTCAAAGCCTTCAATAAAAGTATGAGAACCAAGTTCAAGTCTATAATCTTGCGCTTCTCCACCTTCAAACTTTTCGCCATTTAAGTATCCTACAAAATCAATTGTTGCAAAATCACCCATTTCAGCTGTCTTATCTTCTTGAACGTATCTTGCGTGAGAATTGCGAGTAACTTCTAATTCTCTTTCAATTTGGCTATCTTCAACCTTTGCCTTGCCTCTTTTAACAGCTAATTTTGTTAAATCTGGAAGAGTAAATTCTGGCATAAGATCAAATTTTAAAGTAGCTTCAAGTCCACTTTCAATTGTAAACTTATCCATGTCCACATGAGGATGTCCTGCTGGAACAATGCTTGTATTTTCAGCTAAAAACTTTGAATATTCAGTTGAGATAACTTCATCAAAAGCCTCATCAAAAAATACAGTATCTCCATAGTTTTGTTCAATAACTCTTCTTGGAGCTTTACCCTTTCTAAAACCTTGGATATTGTATTTGCCCTTATTTTTTTCATAGGCACGCTCAATAGCACTATCCCATTCTTCTTTTGATACTTTAACTTTTAAAATACCTTTCTTATCTTGTTTTTCAAATGTATACATAATTTCTCCTTTTTTTCAATGAAAATTTACTTTAAGATAATATCATATTTTCATTTTTTTAGCAAGCAAATAAACTGCTATTTCATTAATATTCTTTTGCTTATTTTAATTATAATTTGAAAATAACGAATATACTTATAAAAAGCAAGCTTATAAAAAACGCAATTTTGCAAATATCTATGAATTTATCAAGCCTTAAACTTTTTTTATATTTAATGATATGTAGTTCTAAATTTTGTTCAAATTCTTCAAGTGAAACATTTAATATATTTATCACATGGGCTTTATATTCTTTAAAACCTAATTCAAAGTTCTTATGATAATCATCAATATAGTATAGAATTAACAAAACAACCCAGTATATACAAAATAAAATCAAAAAAGGAAGGGCAACAAAAACGAAGCCCGACCAAACCGACTTTAAAGCTATAAATAAACCAACAAGTCCCAGTAGAATAGCTGAAATTAGCCATCTATTCATCAAAATTTTCTTAAACATTTAATATAAATAACACCACTATTGTAACAACAAATATAACGTAACATACTAGCCAAGCTATTTTGCGATGAGTTCTAACCCATGAAAAAGCCAAACAGATACATATAACATAAGCTATCACTTCACCTACTGAATTAAAAGCGCTCGATAATTTGCTGTTGCCTTTCAAAATCAATGTCAAAAGAAGAGCGATTGCAATACAGCCAATGCCAACATATGCAACAAATGCAAGGAAAGAATTAATTCCAAACTTTCTTTCAGTTTGCACCTTTTCTTTCTTCTTTTTATTTTTTTCTTTATCATCTACATAAATGATATCTTCTTTACTACCTTCCATCTTACCCCCTTCTTTTATTTACAAATATGACAAGCAAGGTCAACTGTTTTATTAGAGTATCCCCATTCGTTATCATACCAAGAAAAAAGTTTAACGAAAGTTGGACTAATCATAATACCTGCATTTACATCAAATACAGAAGTATGAGATTCACCTATAAAATCAGAAGATACAACAGCATCATCAGTCCAGCTCAATATACCTTTCATTGAACCAGCAGAAGCCTGTTTAACAACATCAACAATCTCTTCATAAGTTGTCTCTTTTTCAAGTCTAACAGTCAAATCAACCACAGACACATTTATTGTTGGCACTCTAAAACTCATTCCTGTAAGTTTTCCCTTTAATGAAGGAATAACTTCACCCACAGCTTTTGCAGCGCCGGTAGAAGAAGGTATAATATTGCTTGAAGCAGCTCTTCCTCCTCTCCAATCTTTTTTAGAAGGTCCATCAACAGTAAGCTGAGTTGCAGTAGTAGAATGTACAGTAGTCATAAGACCTTCTACAATACCGAATTTATCATGAATTACTTTTGCAAGAGGAGCAAGACAGTTTGTTGTACATGACGCATTTGAAACAACCTTCATCTCATCTTTATATTCCTTTTCGTTTACTCCCATAACAAACATAGGCATATTTTTGCCAGGTGCAGATACAATTACCTTTTTTGCACCACCTTCTAAATGTTTAACTGCGTCTTCATACTTAGTAAATTTGCCTGTCGCTTCAATAACAACATCCAAATCTCCCCAAGGGATTAATTGAGGTTCTTTTTCAGCGTAAAATGCAACTTTTTTGCCATTAACAACAAGAAAATTATCCTTTATTTCACAAGTACCATTAAACTTTCCATGCACACTATCATGAGTGAGTAGATATTTAGCATATTCTAAGTCAATAAAAGGGTCATTAATAGCGACTACCTCAACATCTTTTCTTCCTGCACATACTCGCGCAACAAGCCTTCCTATTCTACCAAAACCATTTATTCCAATCTTTATTATTTTCATTATCCCTCCTTAAAAAACAATCTAATTATATTTATATACTATCTTCTGTATCGTTATCAATATATTCCATTTCAGTTTCTCGACCAAATGAAATGTTATTAATTTCAAGAGCATTTCCGAAAGATTTTTTGCCTACTATCAAATTAAAAATCAATATTATAATCATAATCACAGCGATTGCAAAACAAATAAAATCCAAACAAATTAAAAGTAAACCGATAAATATACTTACATTACAAAAAACTGACACACATGTAGTAACTACAACGCCTACAATCAAAGCTAAACATGCAATTAAAGCACATTTAATAATATCCTTTTTGTCATATTCAGCTTTAACGCTCTCGCCCTTTACATCAATTGTGGTTTGTTCCAACCCTCTCCATCTATTAGCTCTTGTTGAAAAGCTAGCGTTTCCTGATGCAGACATAACAGCAGAAATATCTTCACTAAGATATATAACAGAAGTATCACCTTCATACTGCCTTAAACCAAGAATAAATTTAATTAGAGTTTGCCAAACATTAAAGATAAAGTTTAAAAAAGTATTATAATTTCTCTTGCAAGTTGTAATATCTTGTTTACTTAAAGCAAATCTTTCAAACTCATCAATTGTAATAGGCTTTCTCATAATTAAAATTGATCCTCTTACAACATATTTTTGCAAAGCGTTGATAATCGCCTCACGTTTTGAACCCTTCTGAAATTTAACAAAAATCATGTTTTCACTTTCGCCAACACTCATAACGACATCAGAATAAATATCTTCATTTATTCCAACAATAACTCTCACATCTTCATTTTCAGAAAGCTTCGTTAATATTTTATCAAATTTCATTCTTTTGTCTATAATAGGCACAATTACATTAACCATATTAACCTCAATATTTTTTAATTCTTCTTGAATGTCTACCACCCTCAAACTCAGTTGTCAAAAATACTTTTACAATCTTAATTGCCTTCCTTGCATTTGTAAATCGCCCTGATAAACAAAGTACATTTGCATCATTATGTCGCCTTGATAATGAAGCAAATTTTTCATCACGACATAAAGCAGCCCTTATTTTAGGGTTACGATTTGCAACAATGCTCATTCCAATTCCTGTACCACAAATATATATACCAACATTTCTTGGATCTTCTATTACTTTATTATTTGCAGCTTTGGCAAAATCTGGATAATCATCTAACTGTTCTTTTGAATAACAACCAACATCAATTGCAATAATATTTTCCTTATTAAAGAATTTCTTAATTTCCTCTTTTAGTGGATATCCTGCGTGGTCACTAGCTAAAATAATCATAAACCTCTCCATAAATTGATTTTACTTATTAAAACTTCATTTGCTTTCATTATTTTTTTTGCTGTAAGCATATAAACCTGTTCATCATAACCATAAGGGTCAATAATATCTTCACCAATCAAACTTTTCATGGTAATAATCTTTTGTGAGTTAATCTCTTCTTTCATATAATCATTCATAACGATATAGAGAGTATCTTTATCAACCTTACCAAGTTTAACCGATTTCCTATTTGATGCAGATGCTTTTAACTTTTTAAGTGTTATTTTAGCATTATCTGCAATATTTTCTCCCCTTGCTCTTAAACCACGAGATGAAACTTTAACATCTTTTAAATTATTGTCTTTTAGATACTTTTTTAAAAGTCGCTCAGCCATAATAGAGCGACAGGTATTACCAGTACATACAAAACAAATTTTTATCATAATGCTCCTATGTTGGCTTTTAATTCAATGGATTAGAAAACCATTTTTTTTGATTGCCATAATTTATCTAAATTATACTTTTCACGAGTCTGCGCAATAAAAGAATGGAGAACAATTTTATCAAAGTCAAAGACAATCCATTCACCCTTATTAAATCCTTCTGGATATTTCTCAATTGAAAAGTCTTGCATTAAAGATAACGCAAGTTTTTTATTATACGCAATAGATGGAGTTGAAACAATAATTCCATAATCAAAAGTCTGGTCTTCTTTTGATAAATCATAAATTGCTATATCTTTAAACTTTTTTTCTTTAAGATAATCATACAAATCATTTAAATGTTCTCTCACAAATCCTCACTTTTTATTAAGTATAGTAATAAAATAATAAATTGTCAAATAATTGTCTAAACATTTTTAAATTGTTAATAATTATGATATGAAAAAATTGTTATATATCTTTCAAATAATTTTAAAATTTAGTTTAATATTTCTTATATCCTTTATATGGCTTAGATTTTTATTAAAACCATTATGGCTCTCTCTTGTTCTATCTATTGCTTTGACTATTGTTTTAGAACTTATTTTTCATTTATTTGCAAAGAAAACTAAGATTAAAAATGATTTAAAAATATCTGAAAAAGAGAATGCCGATAATATGTTTTTATCTCTCCTTACAAATGAAAACTATTTGGATTTTTTTGCAGAACTTGTCAAAAGTAGACATAAAAATATTGTAAAGAAAAAAGACTACATCATAATCAATCATTTAGACAATACAAAAGTTGTCCTTTTCCCATATATTAAACTACAAAATTTCAGTCTTAATGACATAATCACCTTAACTAATGCACTAAAAAAAGAATATGTCAATAAATTAGTCATTCTTTGCAATGATTACGATAAAAATGTCACACCTTTTTTTAGAAATTTTGATTATCAAATAACAATTCTTGACAGATACGAATGTTATCGAGATTTGTATAAAGAATATGATTTCTTCCCTGAAATAACTATGAAATATAAAAAAGAAGCAAAACTAAACTTTAAAGATTTGCTTGCTTATTCATTCAACCGTTCAAGAACAAAAGGTTATATTTTCGCCTCTATCATTCTTTTTATAACTTCATTCTTTGTAAAATTAAACATATATTATTGCATAGTTTCGACTTTACTGCTACTCTTTGCTTTAATATCTTTTATAAATCCAAAATACAATTATAAAAGCTCAAATGAACTAATATAATTGTTATAAAAACATAACATAATACCTTTTTATATAAGCTCTATATGCTTTACGTCTTTCTTATTTGACTTTCTATAAACAATCAATTTGCTTCCAATAACTTGAACAGGTTCAGCCCCTGTCTTCTCGCAAATAAGCTTCATCATATCTTTTGGTGAAATTGAGCTATTGTTTAAAACTTTAATTTTTACAAGTTCGCGAGCTTCAAGAAGT
>CARBWQ010000041.1 GCA_948949055.1 uncultured Eubacteriales bacterium
TCAATGTAGGCAGAGGTGTTGGAGTGGTTGTGGCACTTGGTAGTGACACAGAACTTGGAAAAATTGCAAAAGTTATTACTGAAACTAACAATGAGATGACACCTCTTCAAAAATCAATTAAAGATGTTGGTAAAATTCTTACCTATCTTGTTCTTGCCATTGCTGTAATTACATTTGTAATTGAAATCTGCATTTCTCCACTTAATATTATGGACGCATTTTTGACAGCTGTTGCAATTTCGGTTGCTGCTATTCCAGAAAGTATGCCTGCTGTAATAACGATAATTATGAGCTTGGGTGTGGCAAGGCTGGCTAAACAACGAGCTATTGTCAGACGTATGCACTCAGTAGAAACACTTGGCTGTTGTGAAGTTATTTGTTCGGACAAGACTGGTACAATTACACAAAACAAGATGACAGTTACATCATTATATTTCAACAGAAATATTCAAAATAATAAATTTAGATTAGATGATGTTGGTCAAAAAATGGTGCTGGCTGGTATCTTATGTAATGACACAAATTTATCAAATGGAAAGATTTTGGGCGACCCAACCGAAGTCGCATTGACAGAGCTTGGTAGAACCTTAAAACTTGATAAGTTTGAACTTGATAGTAAATATCCTCGACTTGATGAAATTCCTTTTGATTCAAATAGAAAGCTTATGTCAGTTCTATGCGACCATGAAGGAAAAACTCTTCTCACAAAGGGAGCTCCCGATCTACTACTTGCTAGATGTAACAGAATTTTGATAGACGGAAAAGTTTTGCCTCTCACCGAAAGGGACAGAATAGAAATTTTGAAGGCAAATGAGAATATGAGCGAAAGAGCTTTAAGGGTAATGGGTTTTGCATTTAAGCCATGTGAAAATGCACCTTTAAAGGAAGAGGAACTTATTTTCTTAGGGCTTATGGGAATGATTGACCCTCCAAGAAAAGAAATCAAAGGTGCTGTTAAAAAATGTAAAAAAGCAGGTATGCGACCTGTTATGATTACCGGCGATTATAGTATAACTGCTCTTGCTATCGCTAAGGAAATCGGACTCGCTAAAAGCATGGACGAGGTTATTACTGGTGAACAGCTTTCCTATATGTCTGATATTGAACTTGACGAAAAAATTAAAAATTGTTCTGTTTTTGCAAGAGTCAGTCCAGAAGATAAGGTGAGAATTGTAGAAGCTTTCAAGAGAGCTGGAAAAGTTGTTGCAATGACTGGCGATGGGGTGAATGATGCTCCAAGTCTAAAAAGAGCAAGCATTGGAATTGGAATGGGCAAGAGTGGAACTGATGTAGCCAAAGAGGTTTCAGATATTATAGTGACTGATGACAACTTTGCTACTATTGTTCTTGCAGTTGAAGAGGGTAGAAAAATTTATGGAAATATCCAGAAAACAGTTAAGTTTTTATTCTCAGCTAATTTGGCAGAACTTTTATCGTTATTTCTTGTTACGATTATATTCCCTCAACATGTATTTTTATTCCCAGTTCAAATTCTATTTGTAAATCTTATTACAGACTCGCTTCCAGCAATAGCACTTGGTGTCGAACAGCCCGAAGCTAACCTAATGGAACAACCTCCACGAGATCGAACGAAGGGACTATTCTCAAATGGAATTGGCATTTCTATCGTTATTTTAGGTATTGTGCAGACAGCACTCGTTGTGGCTACTTATGTAATAGGCTTGAAAATGTTTAATGAAGGTGTTGCAGTGACGATGGCTTTCTATACTTTAAATATTGTCCAGATGTTCTATTTGGCATCTATGAGAACAAATTCTCCGTTTTATAAGTCGAAACCACACAAAAATGTATTCTTCTTGCTTGCACTTTTATTCTGTTTTGCCTTGATTGCTCTATTTGCTTTCACTCCACTTAGAGGACTTCTTTCTCTTGTTGAACTTACTGGTATGCAGTGGGGTATGGTATTTGGAGTATCTGCTTCAATGTTTATATTAAGTGAGATATACAAATTAATAGAAAAATTAATAAAGAAGAAAAAAAGAAGCTAAATACAGCTTCTTTTTTTTGATTATTCTTTACTGCTTGCAATTAAAAATTATATAATTAAAACATTTATTTTCTTTTTATTTGTTTTGAGAAATAACGTTTTTTATGTTATCATATAGCCATGATAGAGAAATTGGAGAAGATTATCACATCTTCTAACGAATATAAGATGTTGGCAAGTGAACTTGAAAAGGGTAGTTTAGCAAAGACTATCATGCTTTTGTCAAAGGATAGTGAGTATTCTTTTGAGTTTGCTAGGCTTTTATCAACACTAATATTAAATGGTGGATTAAAAGAGGGACAACTTGAAAGAAATGAAAATTATGTCAAAGTGCTTGCTTCATCTCATCCTGATGTAAAAGTTTATCCTACAAAAGATAAGCTTTTAGTTGCAGATAGTGAGGATATTGTCAGTGAAAGTTCTATAAGACCAATATTTGCAGAGAGAAAGGTTTTTATTATTAAAAATATTGAGCAGAGCATGGAAGCTGCACAAAACAAACTGTTAAAAACTTTGGAAGAGCCACAAAACAATGTTTATTTTATTTTGACATCTTCAAATGCTAATTTGGTTTTGCCAACAATTCGTTCTAGATGCAGTAAGATAGAGCTTGGCAAACTTAGCCAAAAAGATATTGAGTTGTGTATAGATGACTGTGAAAATATTGAACTTGTATCTCAGCTATGTGAAGGATATGTAGGTAGAGCAAAACGTCTTAGTCAAATGGATAATTTGGGAGAAATGTTTAGGGCTGTTTTAAATTTGGTTACAAAGCTAAAAGCCAGTAAGGAACTTTTGATTTATTCAAAAGAGTTATCAAATTTTTATAGTGAACAGGATAATATTTTTAAATTTTTATCTCTCATTTATGAAGATTTGCTTTTGATTAAAGGTGGCAAAGAAGGCAGATTATCTTCATTTAAGAGTGAACTTGAAGCAGTAAGTCAGGAGTACACTATTAAAGCGATTGTCGAAATAGAAAAACTTATAAATAAGGCAGTAAGGGAAGTAGGATATAATTGCAATGCTATGGTTGTAATTGAAAATTTATTACTTAGTATTTTGGAGGTTAAATATTTATGCAGGTAGAGGTTGTAGAAGGTAAATTTAGAAATGGAGCGCATGGATACTCTTTTAGTCCGAATGGGCTTGATTTAAAGGTTGGCGACTACTGTATTGTAGATACAGAAAAAGGTCGAGATATTGTGCGTATTATAAAACCAATTAGAATGACTAATGAAGAAGAGCTTATAGAGCCTTTAAAGAATGTTGTCAAAATAGCTTCGCCAGAAGAGCTTAAAATTGCAGAAAAAAATTATAAAAAAGCAGAAGGAATGTACAATGAGGTAAAAGCTCTTGTGAGAGAGGAAAACCTTGAAATGAAAGTTGTTACAGTTGAGTGCAATTATAATTTTTCTAGATTAACAATTAATTTTACTGCTGAAAATAGAGTTGATTTTCGTGAGCTTGTAAAAAAACTTGCTGATAAATACAAAGTAAGGATAGAACTCCGTCAAATTGGGCCTCGTGATGCTACAAGACTTATCGGTGGACTTGGAGTTTGTGGAAAAGTTTGTTGTTGCAAAGAGGGATTTGGTATAAATGACCATGTTTCAATAAAAATGGCAAAAAATCAAAATCTCTCTTTAAATCCAAACAACATAAGTGGACTTTGTGGCAAACTTTTATGTTGCCTCGCATATGAAAATCCATATTATGAAGAAGTGCTTAAAGTTATGCCAAAGATTAACAGCGTTGTTGGTACTGCTGACGGTGATGGCGTTGTTATATATAACGATTTACTTAAAAAGACTGTTTCTGTAAAATTCTCCAACGAAAATGAAAGTGAAATCAAAGAGTTCTCTATTGACGATATAAAAGTTAGAGAGAAAATGAAAGATGGCAAAAAGTCAAACTGGAAAAATTAAGTTTACATATTAGGAGGGGGAAATGCTTTTAGAAGACGGCGAAAGACTGGAAGACCTTGAATGTAAAAACTTAAAAATAATTCAAAATAAAAATTATTATACATTCACCTCTGATAGTGTTATTCTAGCCAATTTTATCAAACTAAAACCAAAAGATGTTTGTGTTGAAATTGGCACTGGTTCAGGGGTGATTTCTATATTATTATCTGCAAAGACAAACTTTAAAAAAATATATGCTTTTGAGCTTCAAAAAGAGATGTCAGCACTTGCAAGTAAAAGTGTTAAACTGAACTCTCTTGAAGATAAAATAGAGATAATTTGCGAAAATATATCAAATTTTAATAAATTTTTACCAAAAAACAGCATAGATTGCGTATTTTCTAATCCTCCATATATGATTTCATGTGGAAATAATGAAAATAATATTAGAGATATTGCAAGACATGATAGAACATTGTCAATAGAAACTTTATGTAAAGTAAGCTCTGATTTGTTAAAAAATGGTGGAAAGCTTTATCTTATTTATATTGCAAGTAGAAGCTGTGAGCTAATATTTAATCTTATTAAGAATTCGCTTGAACCAAAGAGAATGTTTTTTACACAGAATGGCAAAGGCGATGTTAAATTAATAGTTATTGAAGCTGTTAAAGGTGGAAAACATGGCGTTAAAGTTTTGCCAGAACTGGTTACTAATGACGCAAGTGGAGAGTATTTAAAAGAGCTTCACACAAGATATATAAAGTAGGTGAGTTATGAGAATATATAATAAACTCGTAAGAGATAAAATTCCAAGTGTAATTAAAAAAAATGAAGGAAAAATATCGCATACATGTGTCCTTGATGATGAAGAGTATTATAGAGAGTTAAAGATAAAACTTAAAGAAGAAATTGATGAATTTTTGACCAGCGAGGAAATAGAAGAACTTTGTGATGTAGAGGAAGTTTTACGAGCAATTTTAGATTTTAAAAATGTTTCTTATGAAGAATTTGAAAAAATCAGATTAAATAAGGTTGAACAAAGAGGAGCATTTAAGGAAAAAATCTATTTAGAGAGCGTTGAAGATTAGGAGAGGTGTTATGAATATTTTTAAGAGAATTTATTGTAGGACTTTTCAAAAGGGATTATATTTTTCACTTCCTTTTTTGCCATATAGAGAACCAAACATTTTAAAAACTAACGATGAAATTGTGAAAGTTTTAAAGAACAATGATGTGGTGAGTGTTTTGCTTGTTACAGATAACGGGATAAGAGGTCTGGGATTGACAACCTCACTTGAAGAAACGTTGGGAAGCTCAGGATTAAGAGTTAATGTATTTGATCAAACTGTTGCAAATCCTACCACTGAAAATGTGGAAAATGCTGTAAAAATGTATATTGAAAATGGTTGTCAAGCTTTAATTGCTTTTGGTGGAGGTTCGGCTATGGACTGTGCAAAGGCGACAGGAGCAAGAATAGCCCTACCAAAAAAGTCACTTAAAAAGATGAAAGGCATTTTAAAGGTTAGGAAAAAGCTTCCTCTTCTAATTGCAGTTCCTACCACTGCTGGCACTGGTAGTGAAACAACTCTCGCTTCGGTTATTACTGATAGCCAAACAAGACATAAATATGCTATTAATGATTTTCCTCTTATTCCACGCTACGCAATGCTTTCACCAGAGCTTACCGAAAATCTACCTAAGGGCTTGACTGCGACAACTGGAATGGACGCTCTTACTCATGCAATAGAGGCTTATATCGGAAAAAGTACCACGCCTAAGACTAGAAAATATTCACTTGTTGCGGTTAAGGCAATATTTGAAAATATACTAACTGTCTATCAAGATGGACATAATTTAGAGGCAAGAGAAAATATGCTCCACGCTTCCTATAACGCAGGGCTTGCTTTTACCAAATCGTATGTGGGATATGTACATGCAATTGCTCATTCTTTGGGTGGTAAATATAACCTTCCTCATGGGCTTGCAAATGCTATTATTTTGCCATATGTGCTTAAAAAATATGGCAAGAGAATATATAAAAAACTATGGAAGCTTGGAGTTTATGCTAATCTATTTGATAAATCAGTTTCAAAAGAGGTTGGTGCAAAAATATTTATAGAAAAGATAGAATTCTTAAATAGTTGCATGAATATTGGCAAAAATATTAGTGAAATTGATGAAAAAGATATCCCTGAACTAGCGAAAACTGCTGAAAAGGAGGCTAATCCTCTTTATCCTGTGCCAGTTCTATGGACACAAAAGCAACTTGAAGAAATTTATTTTGAGGTGAAAAATGGATAAAGAAGAAATTTTAGCTCTAATAAATAAACAAAAAGAGAGTTTTTCCAGCTGTAAGTTACATGATATAAAATATAGAAAAAAATTATTATTAAAATTATATAAGAATATTAAACTTTCCCAGCAAGAAATTTTTGAGGCTTTAAATGCCGATTTAAATAAAAGTGAAGTTGAAAGTTATATGGCTGAGGTCGGACTGGTTTTAAGTGAAATTAAATATATGCTTGGTCATATAAAAAAGTTTGCAAAACCTAATGTAGTTGCAACGCCTTTGGCTCAATTCCATTCGAAGAGTTATAAAATTGCCTGTCCTTATGGTCAGGTGCTTATTATCAGCCCTTGGAATTATCCTTTTATGCTTGCTCTTGAACCACTAGTTGATGCCTTGTCGGCTGGGAACGTGGCTGTTATCAAGCCTAGTTCTAGTTCTCCACATGTGAGCGATATTATTGAAAAGATTATAGATAATACCTTTTCCAAAGAGGAAGTCTTTGTGGTAAAAGGTGGACGAGAAGATTGTGATTTTTTACTAGAACAGGATTTTGATTATATTTTCTATACAGGCAGTACAAATGTGGGTAAAACTGTTATGCAAAAAGCTTCTGAGCATTTTACACCAGTCACTCTTGAAATGGGTGGTAAAAGTCCTTGTATTGTTGACAAAACTGCTGATATTAAACTTAGTGCTAAACGAATTGTATTTGGAAAATTTTTGAACTGTGGCCAAACATGTGTTGCACCAGATTATATATACTGCGATGAAAGTATAAGAGATAAACTTGTAGATGAAATTGAAAGACAAATAGTTCTTCAATATTCAGTTGATCCAATTTTAAATAAAGATTATCCGAGACTTATTAATATAAAACAATTTAATAGGGTAAAGAGTTATTATAATGAAAATAATCTAATATTTGGTGGAAAAAGTGATGAAAAACTTTTAAAGATTGAACCTACAATAGTTTTCGCCACCTTTGATGATCAAGTAATGAAGGAAGAAATTTTTGGACCCGTTTTACCAATAGTAACTTTCAAAAGTTTGGAAGAATGTGTGGAAAAAATTAAAACTTTATCTAAGCCTCTTGCTTTTTATGTATTTTCAACGTCAACTAAAAATCAAAACTTTCTAGTCAATAATTGTGATTTTGGTGGTGGTTGTATTAATGACACTATCATTCATATTGCAACTTCAAACAT
>CARBWQ010000042.1 GCA_948949055.1 uncultured Eubacteriales bacterium
AAAGAAAGTAAGGCCACCTTCGCTAAGTCTATTAGCATAGATGTCGTTAGTGAGCATTTTATTGATATTAAAATGAACGCCAATCTCTCTCATAAAGTCAATATAGTCATATCCTTTAAACCAATCGGCATTATTGACGATTTCTACCTTATTCTCACCTTCAAAGTCAAGGAACACCTTTAAAGACTCCTTAATTTTATCGATATTATTTTGAATAAGCTCCTTGTCAAGTATCTGACGTATTTCACTTCTACCACTAGGATCGCCAATACAAGCAGTTGCTCCACCCATTAAAAGATATACCTTGTGACCAGCTTTTTGAAAGCGTCTTAAAATGCAGTAAGGAACACAATGTCCAATATGCAAACTATCCATAGTTGGGTCAGTGCCTTCGTACAAAGCAATCTTTTCACCACTTTCAAGTAGTTTTTTGAGAGCCTCTTCATCTGTACTTTGGTATAAAAGCCCTCTTTCTTTTAATTCATTAAATAAATTTGTATCAATCTTTTCCATTTTAAACTCCTTTTTAATTTATTATTGCATTGATTTTGTCTTGCAATATTAAATTTACCTTTCTTTCAATCATTTTGTTTTTTTCATTAGTAATACAAAAACCATTTTGTTAAAATTTTATATTAAAATATTTTAACAAAAAAAGCACGCATATCCTATCTATTAGGACGAAGCGTGCCTCCGTGGTACCACCTAACTTTAATTAAACATATTTTATATTTAAAATGTCGCATTATATGAAAATCAGCATTTTAAATAAAATGATTAATCCTTATTATGCTGTTCGCCAGCATTTTGCGCAAGACTTGAAATAAATGTAATTCATTTTAATTTAGCCATGAACTCACACCAACCGTTCACTCTCTATAAGTACTCAAATTAAAACTACTAATGGTTATCCCACCATCTTGATTTGTGAACATTTTAACATACTAAATGTTTTAAGTCAATTCTTTTTCTTTTTTAATTTAAAAAAAGTAATAAATTTCAATATTTCATTTTGATTTTTATTGCAAACTAGTTAAAATATATGTGGAGGAAAAATAAAAATGAGTTGTCCAATTAATATGAAAGGTTTTGGTCCATCTCCTATTCCTGAGGAAGCAAAATGGATACAATTAAAAGGGATAGAACAAGTTTCTGGATTTTCACATGGTTGTGGTAAATGTGCACCTCAACAAGGCACTTGCAAACTTACGCTAAATGTTAAAGACGGAATTATCAAAGAGGCTCTTGTTGAAACTATTGGTTGTTCTGGTATGACCCACTCTGCTGCTATGGCTGCCGAAATTTTACCAGGTAAAACTCTTCTTGAAGCACTCAACACTGACCTTGTATGTGATGCTATCAACGACGCAATGAAACAAATTTTCTTGCAACTTGTATATGGTCGCAGTCAATCTGCATTTTCAGAAGGTGGACTTGCTGTTGGCTCTGCACTTGAAGATCTTGGAAAAACATTAAACAGCAACGTAGGAACAGTTTATTCACAAGAAAAGACTGGCACTCGCTATTTAAACTTGGCTGAGGGTTACATTACAAAACAAGCACTCGATAATAATGGCGAAATTATTGGATATGAATATGTTTCAACTGGTTCATTAATGAAATCATTAAGAGAAGGCGTTGAACCTGCCGAAGCAGTTCAAAAAGCCACTAAAACTTATGGCAGATTTAATGAAGGTGTCAGCTTTATTGACCCAAGGAGGGTAGATTAATGGATATGACAAATAAAAATACAAATATTGAAGTTGTACTTGAAAAATATGGTATTTCTTCTCTTGAAGAAGCAAAGTCAATTTGCCTCGAAAATGGAATTGATGTTGAAAAAATCGTTAAAGGTATTCAACCTATCTGCTTTGATAACGCTGTTAAAGCTTATGAACTCGGCGTTGCTATTGCAATTAAAACTGGCACTAAAAAAGCTAGCGAAGTTGCACTTTGCCTTGGCGAAGGTTTGCAGGCATATTGCGTTAAAGGCTCTGTCGCTGATGAACGCCAAATTGGTCTTGGACATGGCAGACTTGGTAGCATGCTTTTAAATGAAGAGAACAAATCTTTCTGTTTCTTGGCAGGACACGAAAGTTTTGCTGCTGCCGAAGGTGCTATCGGTATTGTAACATCGGCTTATAAGGTAAGATAATCACCTCTTAACGTTATTTTAAATGGTCTTGGCAAAGACGCTGCATATATTATTTCTAGAATAAATGGTTTCACCTATGTTGAAACAAAATTTGACCACAAAACTGGCGAGCTTACAATAGTAAATGAAAAAGCATTCTCAAATTCTGAAAGAGCAAAAGTAAAATGCTATGGCTCTTATGATGTACCAGAAGGTGTAGCAATTATGAAACATGAGAAAGTTGATGTTTCAATTACTGGAAACTCAACTAATCCTATGCGTTTCCAACACCCTGTTGCTGGAATTTATAAAAAATGGTGCTTTGAAAACAACAAAGTTTACTTCTCAGTAGCTTCTGGTGGTGGTACAGGTAGAACCTTGCACCCTGATAATATGGCAGCAGGCCCTGCAAGTTATGGTTTAACCGACACTATGGGAAGAATGCACTGTGATGCACAATTCGCCGGATCATCATCTGTTCCTGCCCATGTTGAAATGATGGGATTTATAGGAATGGGCAACAATCCTATTGTTGGAGCTACTGTTGCTCTTGCAGTTGCTGTTGAAACTAATGTTTAAATGAGTAATGAAAAAAGAAGACAAAATGTCTTCTTTTTTATTAAAAGCTATTTCGATAACAGCATTAAATTTATCTATTTAAATATTATTTAATAATCTTCCTTTTAAATTCGTTAAACTTAGTTTTACTTATTATTCCAGCAACTTTTATAGAATAAAGCATTCTTATTTTTCATAAAATCTAAAAGTCGTAAAGAATAATTAAAATGTTTTTAATTTACTTGGAAATTCAATATAAATAATTTATAATTAAAACATGATAAAAATCAAAAGACAATGGTATGAATTATTAAAAGATGAATTCGATAAAGATTATTTTAAAAATCTTCAAGAATTTTTAAGAAATGAATATAAAAAATATCAAATCTATCCTAGTGAAGATAAGATTTTTAATGCACTAAATCATGTCCCACTAGATAATGTAAAGGTTGTTATCATAGGTCAAGACCCTTATCATGAGCCAAATCAAGCACAAGGTTTGTCATTCTCTGTGCCTTCTGATGTCGAAATTCCACCTTCCCTTGTAAATATAATGACGGAAATAGAAAGCGACCTTAACATTAAGTGCAATAAAGATGGTAATTTAGAGCGCTGGGCAAACCAAGGCGTTTTGCTTTTAAATACAGTACTCACCGTACGAAGAGGTCAAGCCAATTCACATAAAGACAAAGGTTGGGAAAAGCTGACTCAAAAGATAATAGAAATTGTGGGAAAGCGTGAAAAGCCTTTGGTATTTCTATTATGGGGCTCTTATGCTCAAAGTTTTGCAAGTTACATTGCTCCACAACATTTAGTTTTAAAAGCACCTCACCCTAGTCCTCTTTCAGCTTATAGAGGCTTTTTCGGATGCAAACACTTTTCAAAATGCAATGACTTTCTTGTCGAAAACGGAGAAAACCCTATTGATTGGACTTAAAAAACTTATCTTTTATAAACTGATTATTAAGTGAATAAACACAAACAACTTTAAATATAACAAAAAATGCAGATAATCAAATTATCTGCATTTTTTATTAAAATTAATTATTGAGTTCTAAATTACTATTCATTCCGATTGATTAACAATCAGTTTTTTCTGGTCTAGTATAGCAATTTCAACTAAGATTATTCTTGGTCACCATCACCTTTCAAAGATGCAATAGCTTCTTGTAAGTTTTTGATGTCATTCTTAATTTGTTCATTTTGAGAACTTAAAAGATTGAAGATCTTTTCAAGAAGAGGATATCTTTCTTGGTTTTTGTCCATAACTTCTTGGCAGTGTTGAACTGAAAGTTTAAGTCCGTCAAGTAAGTCAAGGTCTTCTGCAAGTTTTTGAGCCTTCTCATCGTCGATATCAGCATAGTTATTTACGCCGTAAAGAACTACCTTTTGTTTTGCAACAAGAGCTTCTTTTCTACGCAATTTTTTCTCATCACTTTCAAGAGTATTCTTAACTCTTCTTAATGGAATGAATTCTTTTTTGCATTGACGAAGTTCTTTTTCGTTGCCCTTTAATTGATCTTGTGCTTCTGCAAGTCTAGCTTCAAGTTCTTCAAGAGTAAAGTTAGATGTAAGAGAATTTGTTCCATCTTGTGCAACTTCACTAGCTACTTCATCAGCAACTTCTTCTTCAACTCTTTGAGCTACTTCTTCTTCAACAGCTTCACTAACAGTTTCTTCAACAGACTCAGTAGCTTCTTCTACTGTTTCAACAGTTTCTTCAACTGTTTCTTCTACATCAGCAGTTTCCTCAGCCACTTCTTCACTTGTTTCTTGGGTAGATTCAGCAGTTTCACTTTCTTCTGCTACTTCTTCTTGTTCTTCTGTTTGTTCTTCTGCAACTATACCATCAGCGTCGTTAGGAGTTTCTTCTGTTTCTGTAAGGTCAATTGTATCCTCACTTTCCTCAGCAGAAGCCTCTTCTTCTCTTTCTTCTTGCATTCTTGCAAGTCTTTCAAGAAGTTCTTTTCTACGTTGTCTAATGTATTCAGTAGTATCATCATCTTCTTCGCTAGAAGTTTCTTCACTTGTTTCTTGAACAGGCTCAACTTCTTCGCTGATAGTTTCTTCTACATTAGTTTCTTCATCCTCATTAGGATCATATGCCTCAACCATACCACCATTGAATAAAACAGTAGCAATTTGAGGATCATTCTTAGCCTCTTGGCTGTTTTCAAGAGCATTGACTCTTTGTTCAAGCTCCTTTTGTTGTTTGAGTTGTTTTTCTCTAATTGCATCAACATCTTTTTTCTTGCCAGAGATACTCATAAGAAGATCGCCTAAGAAATAGAGAAGGAATCCTCCTGCAACAATGATGCCAAGAACAACAACTACTGCAATAATTACTGAACTCATAAATTACACTTCCTTTTAATAAATTGGGCCTTTTCTTTGTTTTGACCGATTAGCTTTGGTGGAGACGGCGGGAATTGAACCCGCTTCCGAAAAACTTAATTAAAACTTTTCTACACGCTTAGTATATGCTTTTTTTTAATTTATAGTTAAGTCATACACAACTTTCTATAAACGAGCCTTTTTTATTTGCATTCACTATAAAGACAAACTTATGAATGTAGAGCGCTTGAGATAATCCCCGAACTAACTTTTAGCGGAAAGAAAGTGGAGAGGTTAAAAAATAATTAACCGTGATTTTTTGTTAGGCTGCACAAGCAAGGCTTGGCATTCTAACTACATTATTTTCGTTTGCGTTTATTTGCAAGTTGTCCCTTTTTAGGTGAGAACACCACCGCGTGCTTTGCATTTTAACAAATGCTCCCCGTCGAAACCAATAACGCCCCCATAAAAACTAGGGTTAATCGTTTTTGATTGCTCGGTCAATATCTCTACGGACTGCCCTATCCTTCAAGACATCTCTCTTATCATAAAGTTTTTTACCTTTTGCAAGTCCAATTTCAATTTTCACCTTGCCATTATTGAGATAAACTTTTGTAGGAACAATAGAAAAGCCTTTTTCTTTAACTTTACGTTCCAGCTTTAATATTTCGGCTTTATGTAAGAGCAACCTTCTTGAACGTTTTGTTAAACTTTGGGATTGAGAACTATCTTCGACAGGAGCAATATAGCAATTTTTCAAGATAGCTTCGCCGTTTTTAATTTCGACATAACTATCACTCAAACTGACTTTGCCACTAGCGACAGATTTAATCTCTCCACCTTTTAGCTCGACACCAGCTTCAAGTAGGTCTGAAACGAAGAAATTGTGAAAAGCTTTTTTATTATTAGTTATTATCTTCATCTCGACTCCTATTATAACACTTATTTTTTAATTTTTCAATACCTATTACAAATTTTTTATTAAAAATATTAAAAATTTATATTTTTTTTCTAATTTTTATAAAAATTGAGTTAAAATTTAATAAATTTAGCTAAATTTTTAATATTTTTAACATTTTTTATAAATTTTTAATAAATTTCATTAAATTATCATTTTACAAGAATCTTTCGAAAGCGAAATCAATTTTTCTTGTATAGATATTTGAAGCAATTAGTTTAACTTCTATTCTATCGCCAACAGCAAATGACAATCTATTACCTTTGAGTTTAAGTTGTTTTTCAAATAGTAAAAAACCACTATCAGGAAGGTCTTCTATTCTTATTAAGCCTTCAACAGTATTATCAAGTTCGACAAAAATTCCAAAGTTTGTCACTGATGAAACCACACCTTCAAAATTCTCGCCAATTCTATCCTTCATTAAGTATGCCTTCCAAAGATCATCTACCTCGCGTTCTGCTTTATCTGCATTCTTTTCAGTCAAACTAGATTGTTCACCAGACTCAAAAGTAAACTCTTCAAGTTCATCAATTCTTCTGCCTTCAAGGTCACCTTTATGAATACACTCTTTAATAATTCTATGAATTGTAAGATCTGGGTAACGTCTTATCGGTGAGGTGAAATGGCAATAATATTTCAAAGCTAAACCAAAATGTCCCCAACACCTATTAAAATATTTTGCCTTTTGCATAGATCGTAAAATCACCTTATTGACAGTTTCTGTAAATGGTTTATTATCGCAAAGGCGTATGATTTCTTGATAATATAAAGGAGTAATAACTTCTGGTATCTTTGGAGTTTTGATATTAAGACCTTTTAGATAATCAATTACACCAAGAACCTTTTCCTTTCTTGGAGGCTCATGGACACGATACAAGAAAGGTAATTCTCTATCACAGAATTCTTTTGCAACTGTCTGATTTGCTAGAACCATAAAATCTTCAATAAGACGATGTGCATCATTGCGTTCTCTCTTTTCAAATCCGACAGCCATTCCATTTTCATCAAAGACAAACTGAACTTCTGGAATTTCAAAATCAAGCGCACCCATGCGTTTATTTTTCGCCTGAACCTTATGCGACAATTCAAGCATGATTTGAAGTTCATTTTTTACACTTTCAGTTTTTTCATCAACTTTTTCACCATTAAATAGCTTAGCTACATTTGTATAATTAAGCCTTGCTTTACTTTTAATGAAACTTTCATAGATCTTATGAGATTTTACATTTCCCTCATTATCGATTGTCATTTCACAAGTAAGTGTCAATCTTTCTACACCCTCATTTAAAGAGCAGATTCCATTTGAAAGCTCTTTTGGAAGCATAGGCAAAACTGACGTAGGGAAATAAACACTTGTTCCACGATTAAAGGCTTCTTCATCAACTTTGGT
>CARBWQ010000043.1 GCA_948949055.1 uncultured Eubacteriales bacterium
CACCTTCAAGTTCTTTCTTTAAAGCCTCTAAATCCCATTCATAATATGGCTTATCATCGCTAATAACTTTATAGACACTCTTTGCAACCACTTCTGGGAACATATTCATTATTTGGTCATGAACTGGTTCTCCATCAAGAACTTTATTTCTTTCGTTATAGATAATTTCTCTTTGCTTGTTCATTACATCGTCAAATTGAAGGACAGATTTACGAACGCCAAAGTTTTGAAGTTCAATTTTCCTTTGAGCTTTTTCAACATGTCTTGCAATCATTTTTACTTGGAATGGCACATCATCATCTATTTTAAAGAACATAAAAAGTCTTTTAAGTTTATCATCAGCGAAGCGTACTAAAAGATCATCTTCTGGCGAAAGGAAGAAAACGCTTGAACCTGGGTCACCTTGACGACCAGCACGACCACGAAGCTGATTATCAATACGTCTTGACTCATGTCTTTCTGTACCTACGATATGAAGACCACCCAATTTTTTAACTTCTTCTTTCTCTTCATCGGTAATTTTCTTATATTTTTCATAAAGTTCTCTATAAACTTCTCTTGCCTTATTCAATTTTTCGTCATCAACATTATTGAAGGCAGTTGCATAGGAAATTTCCTCTTCGCTGTAACCTTTATTTCTCATCTCTTTTGTAGCCATAAATTCAGGATTACCACCAAGCAAAATATCAGTACCACGACCTGCCATATTAGTAGCGATAGTTATCGCACCTTTTCTGCCTGCCTGTGCAACGATTTCACTTTCTTTTTCATTGTTTTTAGCATTCAAAACTTGATGTTTTATTCCTGCTGATTTAAGAGCATGTGAAATAAGTTCACTCTTATCAATATTAATTGTTCCGACAAGGACAGGTTGTCCTCTTTTTTCACAATCTTTGATTTCCTCAATAATTGCCTTGATTTTTCCCTTTTCAGAAGCATACATAATGTCTGGATAATCAACTCTTTGTTTAGGTCTATTAGTTGGAATAACCACAACGTCAAGATTATATATTGTCCTAAACTCACCTTCTTCGGTCTTAGCCGTACCAGTCATACCTGAAAGTTTTGAATATAGTCTGAAAAAGTTTTGGAAGGTTATTGTAGCAAAAGTTTGATTTTCATCTTTGATATCTACGCCTTCTTTGGCTTCAATAGCTTGATGAAGTCCTGAGCTAAATCTTCTTCCAATAGAAAGACGGCCGGTAAATTCATCAACGATAATTACTTCACCATCTTTAACTACATAATTTTCATCAAGGTGCATGATAAAGTTTGCCTTTAAAGCGTTGTTGATATAATGATTAAGTTCAAGATTTTCTATATCAGAAAGGTTTTCAACTTTATAGAAAGCCTCTGCCTTACTGATTCCACTTTCTGTCATATTGATTTGTTTGGTTTTTATATCAATTTCAACATCTTCATCTTTTTTCAATGTCTTTACAAACTTTTGAGCCTGCACATAACCATCAGAAGATTTTCCACCCATTCCACTGATAATCAATGGAGTTCTCGCTTCATCAATCAAAATACTATCCACTTCATCGACAACAGCAAAATTTAGCCCACGTAAAACTCTGGCATTTTTATGACCTGCCATATTATCTCTAAGATAATCAAAGCCAAGTTCGTTATTGGTAGCATAAGTGATATCACATAAGTATGCTTCCTTTTTCTGTTTGTCATTTTGACCTGATAATGAAACACCGACTGTTAAACCTAAAAATTTATAGACTTTTCCCATCCATTCTGCGTCACGCTTGGCAAGATAGTCATTGACGGTAACAACATGAACACCTTTCCCAGTAAGCGCATTAAGATAAACAGGTAAAGTAGCAACTAATGTTTTACCTTCACCTGTTGCCATTTCAGCAATTCTACCTTGATGAAGTGCAATTCCACCAATAACCTGTGTATAGAAATGACGCATATTGAGTACTCTCGCTGATGCCTCTCTTACAACTGCAAAAGCCTCGGGAAGCAAATCATTTAAAGACTCACCCACTTTAAGTCTATTCTTAAATTCTTCGCTACACGCTTTAAGCTCTTCGTTGGTATAACCTTTATATTTTTCTTCAAGTAGCATAACCTTGTCTGCTATTTTCTTTAATTTTTTAAGTTGAGAATTGTTCTCATTTCCAAAAAGTCCCATTATAACTCCTTTAAATTCTGGTCCATAGTAAATATTTTAACAAAATTTAACAAAAAGTCAAAGAAAAATCTTATACAAATCACCTTTTAATAAAACTTTTTAAAAAAATATTGTCTAAGATTGTCTTACTTTCTAATTTATTCCCAAAAAGATAAAAAATAAGCCTAAATTCTGCCATAAACTTGACAGTTATATTTATAATGATGTATAATTAAGTATATAAAATATATATAAGAGGAGAATCTATTATGGCTAAGGATAAAGAAGATCTTAGAGAGCCTGCTGAAATAGTCAACAAAGTCACACTAGTTGATAGCGCAGGCAACCCTCAAAAAAATGAATCCGGAGAAGATATTGTTATTGACCAGAAAATTGCAGTAGACCCAAAAGCCAATCATTACATTGAATTTAAAGACACCTTTACAAATAAAGATGGCAAAAAAGAAGATAGGTCACTTTTTCATGTCGATAAAGACGAAAGTGGAAATTATACAATCGAATTTGGCGACCTGAGCGTTTTCAAAACAAAAGATGGTAAGTCTTTTGCAGATATTTTGGGCACTAATAAAATCAACCTTGAACCTGGAAAAAGCGAAATTGTTATTTCAAAAGATCATGGTGCAACCTGTTTCCAAATCCAAGCTTTTGATGGTAAAACTTACTATATTTCTACAAACGCAAACTCTATATCAATAAAAGATGAAAATGGAGAAGAATTTGTTCATAAAACAGAAAAAGGTATTGGCATTGACCAAACACTTCACACAACAGCCATTGAAGACTTCTTTGATAAAAACAATAAAATGTGTAAAACCAAAGGTAATGCGAAAAACAGTAAGGCTGAAATTTCTCCTAAAAGATTAAATGATTTTCCTATTAAAAACCTTAGCATGTATTTTGCAACTTTGCGTGGCAACACTGTAAAAGATCTTGGTGATTATAAAGTTACAACTATCGACCCTATTCATCACGTTAATGATAAGAAAGCGTCAGAAACTTTACCTTATGCTTTTATGTCCAAAACTGACCCTGCCAACCCAAGCAAAGTGGACAGTTATTTCCTAATATATGGAAAAATGGAAAGAGTTGAAAAAATTCATCTTCAATATGAAGAGGTTAATGGTAAACTTAAATTAAAACTTGGTATTCAAGTTGTTCCTCAAACAAAAAATTCTGTAAATCGCAGAGTTTATCCAATTGATTTACCTACTAATGATAAAGGAGAACTTACACCTGAGGCATTAGAGGCGTTAGACAATATCTTGAAAATTTCAGATTACTCTCCTAAAACAGATGCCTCTGACAAAAAAGTTGGCAAATATACTTTCAGTAAAGATGATAACAGAGGATATGCCGAATATAGATACAAATTAACACCTGACACTTATTCACTTGTGGATCCAGATCTTTCTGATGATGAAGATAATAGCAACTATGACGATGGTGATGGCGATGATGATGGCAACAATGACAATCCAGGTCCAGATGCCCCTGTTCCACCTGACAACAATAGAAATCCTTCAAACGAAATTCCTGGTGATGGAGCTGAAAAACCTGGCGAAGGTGATGTAAATAAAAATCCAGATACAAACAATCCTCAAAATCCTGACAAATCAGATGAAATAAATAATGCTAGCGCAGAACCAAAAGAAAAAATAGTTTCAACAAAAGAACATGATTTTTCTGGCCATGCAGAGGCCTATGGTCTTGTAGCCGGCTATATTGGTGCATTTATATTTTTAGGAGCTTTAATTAGTGGACTTGGTATTTTAGCCTTTATAGGAATTGGTATTTTCTGTGCTGGTACGATGACAGCTGGGTTAAAATCCCTTTTCGTGTTTAAGCCTTTTAATTATGCTTTAAAAAGAGTACAAGAACTTGAACAACAAGAAGATGAAGATGAACAATTTGCTGAAAACTTTTTGGCAAACGAAAAAGAGTTAAATAAAGCTACTGAAATTTCTGCCGAAAAAGAAAATCAGTTATCAGATTATGTTAACAATTTTTACACTGATTTTGCTGATGCATATGAAGAATTTGGAATTGGTTTTTCAAATGGACTTGTAGCTGGACATAAAGGTTCTCCTGAAAATGGCTATCCAAGACTTGAAAAATTAATGAGTCAACAAGGTCTTGACATCAAAAAATCAATGCTAATCTCTCTACAAAACATTCAAAGTTCTATCAATGAAAAAGAAAGAAATGAAAATATAACAAAATTTGTTGATTCGCATTTTAGTTTACCAAACGATAAAAAAGAAACTTTGGTTCAAAAAATGTTTGGAGGAGACACCGAAGAGGAAAAATCCTTAAATAGAGAACAACTTGTTTCTTTCATCAAACATTTAGACGAAGCTGTCACTTATGAAACCAAATCTGATACACTGTTAAAACAACAAGAATCAGCTCTTGGAACTGCAAGAGATAGCAAATTAGCAAAATTATTAAACCACAAAGATCTTAATGCAGATTCTAGAAAGAAAATATTAAATAGATACTCCTCTACCCTTGTAAGAAGACTTTCTACTGATAAAAACATTAGTGAATCAAAGCTTGATAAACTTATCGGAAATTTACCTGCCGAAGAAAAGCTTGACGCTTTTAATACTTTAATTAACGCTCATAATGAGATTACATCAAGCATTGAGCATATTGAAAGCGTAGCAAAAGAAAATAGAGAACTTATTGCAAACTCTCAAACAGCAGGCGAATACGTCAAAACTTTTAAAAACTTGTCAACAGGAGCTACACAGTTAAGTTCTTATAAAGAGGCTTCACAAGCTATCAAAAATTTAATACTTGAAAAGACTAATCACTATCACAATGCAAGAACGCTTAAAGACTATCAAAAAAAGATTGATAGTTCTACCGAACTTGGCAAAAACTTAGGACTTATTGCTGACATATACAAAATAGATCCTGTTTCCAATAAAGTTGCAACTTGCCAGAAAGATTTAATGAGAATAGTTCTCAATGAATTTGATGATATATTAGAATCCCCTATCGAACAAAATATGCCTGCAATTATACCTGATTTTGAAGAAATATTAAAAACAGGCAAAGTTGGCACTGTTGAAAATCTCGCACAAAAGCTTGTAAACGAAACAGACCAATTAGGAAATAAGACAGAGAGAGCCGAAAAACTCCAAAAGGCAATTGCAAACCTTAATGAAGCTAAAAAAGAAGTACGTAGCAATACTTCAAAGAATTTAGACTCAATATTTTCTAGCAATAGTGAAGTTATGAAGCAATTTGAAGTTATTGGCAACAATTTGTACTTCATAAATAGTAAGGCAACTACTACTGAACAAGATAAAGATAAAAATGTTTTCAACAACCTTGTAGTAAAAGCAAAAGCAGATAAATTAAAAGAATCAATTTTCGTTCGCAATTTTATCAAGAGTGAAGAAACAATTAGAAATATTGCAAAATGTATGTTGATAGCTGAAAAAGCTTCTACAACTCCTATTTACAACGAAAGTACTAAAAAAGAATATAAAAATGCCCTATCTATTTTAAATGCCATAGTAAAAGGTAATCTTGCTGAGGCTAATATAAATAGTTCAATTGAAACAATTCTTGATACATCTAAACCTCATACAAGTAAAGAACTTAAAAATGCTGCTAAGAACGCCTCTGAAAAAATCAAAGGCTATCAAAAAGCAATTAAAATTATTGATAAAATGGGAATCTCAGCTATTGCTGAACAAGACCAAAAGAGTGATAGACAACAAATTATAGATGAATTTAAGGCTATTGACACAAGTCAAAACCCAAATGGTGCTTTCGCTCGTATTCTAAGAAGCAAAGTTGGAGATTTGAAACTTGACAAAGCTGGCAATATTACAATAGACAAAGTTTCTTTAAGTTCTGTTATCTCTCGTGAAGATATTGTCAAAAAGATAGAAGAAATTTCTTACCTTACAGAAGATCAAAAGAAAATTGTTATCGATAATCTTCCTGAAACTATAACAGATGAAACTTCAAATAAAGATATAACTGATGCGTTTAGTCATGTAAAAAATCCAAATATGAATACTCGCAAATCAATCAAAGATGATGTAAAAAGACTAACAAGTTACTTTAAAAGCCGTTACGACCTTGAAAAAGCAACTGAGATTATAAACAATGCCATTAATACTGCTAACCATATAGCAAATGTTGAAACTCATTGTCATGATGCGTCACTAGGCGAAGAATTTGCAACTAGCGAACTTAATAGAACTAAAAATAAACATAAAAAAGCCATAAAAACAGAAAGCAAATATGAAAATATTTATGATATGCTAGAAAATCTTCTTGCATCAAAAGTTGAAGATCCAGAACAAGCTATTGGAGATGCTATTCGCAAGAATCCTAAAATTAGCGCTTGGAAGATTGCAAAAAGCTATGGAATAAAATTTGCAGACTATTTAAAGGCACACAAAGACATCTCTAAAAATGGCGTTGATGAAAGTGTTCAAAAAGATGTATGGTTAAAGGAAAAGGAGGTTGATAAGTACCTCTCTATTACTGGCGATATTAAATTGGCTTGGGAAAATGCTTTAAAAGGCAACACTAATGCCCTTAAACAATTTATTGATAATGCAAAATCTCTAATAAAGTTAAATAAAGAGAAAAAAGCAGAAAAAGAATCACCTGTAAAACTATCTAGAAAAATGGCTAAAAACCGTAAAGAAAATTCTGAAATTTATGCCGATGTTATTGCAAGAGCTGGCCTAAACTTAGACGATCTTGACAACCTCGTACACAAAGGTGATGAGACAGCAATTATTAAGAGAATTGAAGAACTTGAAAAGCGTGACCCAATCAAGAAACTTGAAGGTCTTGAAACTGATAAGCAAAATGAACTTGCTGAGCTTAAAATCAAGAAAGATCTTCTAACTGAATCTGACAGAGCAATTTTTGAAGCTGAAACAAAGCAATGTCACTATAATATGGATGTTAACAATTATCAAGCAAAACTAGAAGTTATTCAATCATTATCTGAAAAAGGCGTACCTGATAAAATCATTAACGATGCTTATGTAGCTTTTGCAAAAGGCGACTTGGAATTCTTCAATAAAACAAAAGTAAGTACTCAATCGGAAGATGGCAAAGTTGAAAGTAAGTCAATTAATGATCTTTTATTGGAAAACAGTGAGTTCATGTTTGACATAACCGACACTGCCCTCTTGATGCGTCTTGGTATCAACCCAG
>CARBWQ010000044.1 GCA_948949055.1 uncultured Eubacteriales bacterium
GGTTACAACATCACTTTCCAAGCTGGTTTCCAGCGCAAGGGCGAGAGGCGATAACAATAAGATAGGCTCATATTTGCGTTATGGTCTTATGTTTAGCATTATTCTTTCTGCAATTATTTCTGTCTTTCTTTTGCTGTTTTCTAAACAACTCTCATCAGTTCAAGGTATAGGCGACGGCGCAAACTCCTATCTTATTGTAGCCTTAATTTTGCCTATTGGAGCGTACGTTGGTGTAATTAGAGGACTTATGCAGGGCTATAACAACATGACGCCAACTGCTGTTAGTCAAATTATCGAGCAGGTTACTAAGTTTGGATTTGGTCTTGCTATGGCATATCTTCTTGGCAGTGGTGGTATTGCAAAGGGTGTTTTGGGTGCTTTCTTAGGTATTTTGATTAGTGAGGTGCTTGCAGGAGTTTATCTGGCGTGGAGCGCAAGCAGGGTTGATAAACTCAGCTACGGCACAGAGGGCAAAAAAGAGTTTTTCAGTGCCTCTCTTCCATTATCTTTTGGTGGTGTTGTTATACCTTTAACTCATGCAATCGAAGCACTTTTTATAATATCTCTTCTCATGCGAGCAGGCTTAACACGTGAGGTTTCAACCTCCCTCTACGGCCTTCAAACTGGTGTAGTTGGTGCTATTTTAAATTTCCCTTTAATTATATCTGTTGCTGTTGCAATTTCGCTCTTACCTAATATTTCATATTTGGTTGCACAAAATGACAGAGAGGGACAAAGGAAATTAATTGAAAAATCCTTCCTAGCCATGTGGTACATTTTATTGCCACTTGTTGTTGGCATAATGTCAATAGCAGGGGGACTTTATCCGATTATTTATCCAAATGTAATGGAAGGGTATATAAAAATAGCAATGCAACTTACCATTCTTAGTGGTATATCCATTGTGCTTACTGCAATTATGCAATTTCTGCAATCGCTTTTACAGGCAAACGGATATTTCAGTTATTCATTGATTTTTAGTGTAATTGGTGGGATTGGAAAAATTGCATTCCTGTTTATATTCACGCCTATGAAAGAAATTTCTATTTACTCAATTGCAATTTCAAATATTGTTCTTGCCTTAATAGTTTCAGTTTGCACCCTATTAAAGCTGGGTTCGCTTATTAAACTACCTTTCTTTGATACTATTCTTCCTTTGCTTGCAGTTGCTATTATGTTTATGATTGTTAAGATTTTTTTATCGTTGATTGGAGGTTATTTGGGGCTGATAATGGCTGTAATTTTAGGCATGGCGACGTACTTTGTCTTAGCACTTCCTCTCACGATAAAATATGCAAGGCTAATTATTGACAAGTTTGCTCAAAGAGAAAATAAAGCGATAGAATAATCTATCGCTTTTTTAGGTCAAATAATTTAAAATAATTCTTATATTTTTATAGTGGCTAATTATAAGTAGTTCTTATATTTTTATAGTGGCAAGTCTTTCTTTTTAAACCTTACTATTGAAACAATAAAGCAGGTTATGCCAACGCCTAAAAGGATAGCAAGTTTCCACAGGAACGAGAGCGAGCCTTCAAGTATGGCTACACAATCAAATAGACTTATTATAGAAAGGTAGTTGAAGAAGTTCATGGCGTCTACTCTTAGCATGCTTGGGATAGTGCTTGAACCAAAGAGACCAAGAATAGTTGCCACAAAGAAGAACATTGAAAGGCCACCACCTATTGACATAGAAAGTTTGCTTCTATTAAACCAGCTTGAAGCAAGGAAACAAATTCCTGAGATGGCAAACATTGTAATGAAAGCTCCAAGGTTTAGTAAAGCCATCTGTCCATAAGTAATTGTGATAGCCTCGCCTGCTATTGCAAGACAAATAAAACCGACAAGTGTTGTGCATAGAAACATAGCAAATAGTGAAATAACGAGATATGCCATTTGAGTAAATGATACGGTGGTTCTTTTTGTAGGTGTTGATAGCACATATGCCATTGAGCCACTATCAATTTGAGATGAAACTAGGTTGTTAGAAGCCATAATTATGTATACGATAGGTAGGAGGATGCCAGCCATTTTGAAGAACATTGATCCAATTACAAGTTGCCCAATATCCATATTGCCTAGCTCTTGCAAGGAAGAAGCTATTTCATCAGGTAGATCATCAAGTAGGCTTCCTGAAAGATTGTCAATAAGTTCTAATTTTGCTTGATTGAGTTTAACAGCAACCAATTGTTCAAGTTCAGTATCGCTAATTTCAGGTGATTGAACTTTTATTTCCTCTCTTATCTGCTTTTCTTTTATATTTATTTGAGCTTTAAATGATATGTTTGCAGACAGAGAAATTTCAGCAATTTCATCTTCGCTAAAATAGTCGGCGATTTTTATTATTTCGCCTTGATTATCTATCTCCTGTTGATAGAAGATAACCTTTAATACCTGTGGAATATAGAAGGTTGCAAATTCAGATGGATCAGTAGAAGGTGAGTTGATAAAATCAGTTACAGCTTGGTGAATGAATAGTTTTGAATAGTTTGCCGATTCTTCGCCATCGCTTTCTAGGAGCTGATTGTAAATCTGTTCTTCTATTTGGCGAAGGACATATTCATTTATCTTTTCTTGTGAGTAATCCTCGCCCATAACATTGTAATAATCTAACAGGGCAATAATTCCCATGTGATACTTTTCTTCGCTAAGTAAAAGCAATTTAGCTTTTGCCTCTTCCTCAGTGTTGCCATCTTCTATTAATGTATTATATGTTGAGATTATAAATTGCTTATGGTCGTCAGTTAGGCTTTCATTTAAAAGGATATTAAGATTTGTTGAATTTTCTTCAAATCCAATGAGAGCTTTTTCGGTGAGATTAAAATATGACATAGATTGCTTTTTAATTGAAGCTTCAATAGAGTCTTTTACAAATATTTCAACCATTGAGTGACTTACAGTTCCAACATTTAAATTGCCTATTACAAGCACGAGTACAGCTAAAATTATACAGGTGATAACTGTAACAAAAGACCAAAGTCCCATATTCGCTTTGCAAGATTGTTTAAATAGTGGTTTACTTAGCATGATTTACCTCCTTTGTTTGAGAAATAATATTTTTAAAGTGTCTTTCAAGGGTGTATTTTATTTCAGATATAAATTTGACATCAAACATTGAAAGAACCTTAAATAATGTGGAAAGCTTATGTTTTTCGATATTGATTGTTACTTGATTGAATTTAGGTTGTTTTCTGATTATATTGAAATTGAGCAGACAAAAATCTTTATAATCATCATGATTTGAAAATTCTATTTTTAAATCACGAGATTGTCTATTTTTGACTTCATTTATATCAATAACATTTATTATTTTTCCTTTATCAATTAAAGCGACTTTATCGCACACTTTTTCTAGTTCTTCATATAAGTGTGAGGTTATTATGATTGATTTGCCCTTCTTTTTCTCCTCTTCAATAAGTTCAAGAAAGGATACTCGCATTAGAGGGTCTAGGCCTGTCGTCGGCTCGTCAAGAATTAGAATGTCAGGATTATTCATTAGCGCGACTACGATTGCAGTTTTCTGTTTCATGCCTTTGCTCATTCTTTTTAGATTGGCACTTGGGTCTAGTTGTAGTTTGTTTATTATGTATTTTGCATAGTCAAGATTATTTAGACCTAGAAGTTCAGCCTGTGAATTTATAAACGCCCAGCCGGTTTTAAGGTCGGGGAATGCTATTTCGCCGGGAACATATCCGATAAACTTTTTAGTTCTATCAGCTTCGGTCCAAGCTTTCAGTCCTTCAACTGTTACCTCGCCTTGGTCTGGCTCTAAGAACCCCATTATATTTCTTATTGTTGTAGTTTTGCCTGCACCATTAGCACCAACAAAGCCAAGTGTTTCGCCCCGTTTAAGTGAGAGATTAATATCAAATATGCCTCGTCCTTGCCCATAATCTTTGGTGAGATTATTGATTACGATTACCTCATCTTTCATAGTCCACCTCCATCTTTCTTGTAATATTTCATAAAATATTCTTCAAGGCTTTCTTTAATTTGAACAAAGTCGGAAATTTTATAGCTGGCTATGACTTGAATAAGCTCGTTTATATTTCTATCATTGACTGAAATAGTAAGACTGTTTATTTCTTCGCCCAATATTTTGAGATTTTCTTTATCAGTCAATGCTGAAACAAAAAGCATTTTATCGCGATTGTTTTTGAAAGTTATTTGATATATTTTGTCATTGTTATGCTTAAAATCGCTAGCTAAAAACTCTGACACAATTTTGCCTTCTTTTATAATTGCAATCCGATCGCAGGTGGCTTCTACTTCGCTGAAAATGTGACTTGAAAGAAGTATAGTTTTGCCTCTTGCTTTTTCATTTTTTATAAACTCTATAAAAGTCTGTTGCATTTCAAGATCAAGACCACTTGTTGGTTCGTCAAGAATCAAAACATCGGGGTCATTTAAAAATGCTGTTACAATTGCAAGTTTACGTTTGTCTCCAAGGCTCATTCGTTTGGTTTCGCCCACTGGGTCAAGTTGAAAGAGGTTCAATAAATGCCCAATCCATTTATCATTATCAGCCTTTTTTAGTTTTTTCATCATTTCAATAAACTGCCAACCACTAAGTCCACTTGGAAGTGCTATTTCACCGGGCAGGTATCCAACCTTTGCCATGAATTTTTCATAACTACCAAAACTTTCCTCGCCAAGTATTTTTGTTTGCCCATTATCAGGCTTGCTAAAACCCATAAGATGTCTGATTGTGGTAGATTTGCCAGCCCCATTAGGCCCTAAAAATCCAAAAACTTCGCCTTCGTTTACCTTGAAAGAAACATCGAAGACGCCTCGACCATGACCATAATCTTTGGTTAAGTTATCAACAACTATCTTTTCCATAGTCTTCCTCCTTAGCAAAATTTTATTAGACACATGTATATTTTTTTGACTACAATATAATTATATGATATAATTAAATAGAACTCAACTATCTTATTTTTACTGGTTTTTAATATTTGTAAACTATTAGACAATATTGTAAAAATTGTCTATTTTAAAAGGAGCGATTATGAGAAAAGAGGAAGACCTAAGGGTTAGAAGAACAAGGAAACTTTTGATTGAGTCGCTTATGTCATTAATGCAAGAGCGTTCTTTTGAAAAGATAAGCATAAATGACATTTGTGAGCGAGCTATGGTGCATAGGGCAACTTTTTATAACCATTTTGATGACAAACAAAGTTTGTTTAATTTTGCACTTGATGAGATTGAAGAGGAAATGTTTTTGTCTACAATAGAAAAAGGAGAGTATAATTCTTCAAAGGAAATGTATTTAAGTTTACTAAAAAACGTCTTTGATTATATAGATAAAAATAGAGATAAGTTTAAGCTTATCATTGAAAACAACTCAGGGAAACTAATTTCGATTATTTCAGATACAATGAAGAGAAGTGTAAGATATTTTATTAGCAAAAATGAACAGCAACATGAATATGTTGTGCCACTGAACATAATAATAGATTTCTTTATGGGAGGTATAGCATTCCTATGTTTAGACTGGATAAAACTTGGCACATATTCTAAGGAAGAACTATTGAAATTTTTTGAGATATTTTTAGAGGAAAATAATTTTCTAAAAAATAAAAATTAATTAAAAATAAAATGAATTATTTAATAAATAAAAAATAAAATAAAAATAGGTAAAAAATAAAAAAGAATTAATTAGTAATTAAAAAATAAATAAAAAAATGCAAATAAAATATTTTTGCATTTTTTTAGCATTAAAAATTGTCGAAAAAATAATTAAAAAAATATTTTTTATTTTAATTTAATATTTTTTGCTTTAATTTTTTATTTTATTTAAATTTTTATGATGGAAATAATCTTGATAATTAATATTATTTTTTTCACAATAATTAATTATTTTTCTATTTAATATATTTAAATATCTTTGATTTCCTTTGACATATATATCAAAGTAATATTCAAATAGGTGAGGATAGTTTTCTTTTACATACTTTAAAATTGTGGGCTTGTAAGGTCCTCGCAAGTTTAAATCCTCAAACCAGTATTCATCAATGTAGTCTTTGGTTTTCTCTATAATACTTTTATAGTCGGTTATGCCAATAAAAATTGGTGACATGAAGAGAACTGTTCTGATTCCATTTTCATGCAAAGTTTTTAGGGCAAATAGTCTATCTTCGATTGAACTTGCTCTGTCCATATCTCTACTGAATTTTTCATCAAGAGTATTTACCGACATTGCAACTGTTAGATTTTTTATCTGTTTTAAAATGTCAACATCTCTAAGTATCAACTTGTTTTTGGTGGAAATTTGAATTATCGCATTTGAACCGGTCAGCTGAGATAATATATTTCTTGTCAGCATATATTTAGCTTCTAGTGGATTATAACAATCGGTTACACTGGATAAAAATATTGTCTTTCCCTCAATCTTTTTTAAATTGATTGGTTTGTCGCATTTCTTGACATCAACAAATTCTCCCCATGGTTCATCATGCTTAGAAAATCGTTTCATGAAACAAGCATAGCAATATTTACAGGCATGAGGACAGCCTACATATGGGTTTATTGTATAGTCAGCTTGCAGGTTGGAATTGGTGAGATAATCTTTAACTTTGATTTCATTTACAATCATAATTTTACCTTGATTTTATAATTCAAAGGTATCATTTGCTTGACGAACAGCAATTGCCATTAACGCAATCTCGTAAATCCAACCTTGCTCTAAGTGCGTAATTAGAGAAAGAGCATCTTCATCGCTAATATTGTTTTTAGAGATATAGTTAAGTGCAGACGTAAAGTCATTTAATCGATCCTCTTTTTCGATCTTATTATCTTGTAACCATTTATTGATACGGACTAGATATTTTTCTTCTACTCTGCCACTATAATCTTTAAACATTTGCATAATCTTTGGTTTAATGTTCTCTGGCTGATTTGATATATTTGCGTATTTATCCCAGTCGATGGATACCGGCTTTCTGTCTGCCAACTCTTTTATAATTTTTTCTTTTTCACTATCACCATTCGCCCACAGCCTATCGAAATCTTCACAATATCCTTCGCCTAAATATGTGTTGATAAAATTTCGTACTATATCAAGATCATCTTTTCCCACATGTCTTAAATAACACATTGTATAATATTTTAAGTGACTGTCTGTTATGGGTTCATAAAGCCTTGCCTTGATTTTTTCAAGTGTATTTTCTTCTGCTTTAATTGCGTGGTCAATAAGGTCTTTTGCGTTTTTAGGTCCGATCTTATCAGCGAGCAATTTTTCTCTTAATGTATTGTTGTTGTCATAGATTATATCAGAAACTTGTT
>CARBWQ010000045.1 GCA_948949055.1 uncultured Eubacteriales bacterium
AAGTGGAATTTTTTACTCTTACACTACCCCACCATATTTCACAGAAAAAAACTTAGTGACTAAAAATGGACATCTTTGTGGAGATGGCGAAATTATGCTTTCATCTGCATCTAAAAAAGCACTTGGTTTAGATAATTTAGAAGATGTAGTTGGCAAAAAAGTCATTTTAACTGTCGACATACCTAAAATTTGCAAAGTACCAATCGAAACGGAAGTAACCATATCAGGAATTATGGATGTTTCAATGTTCTCAAATATGCTTGTAATGTTTATCGACTACGACTTTTTAAATTCTCGCGTAAAAGCATCGCAAGAATCAGATGGACTTCCACCTAGCACATTATACATTACAACTGACAGCACTAAAACTGCCGATATAATAAAGGATTATATTGCTTCAAGAAGTGACCTCGCAGATTCTCTTGAAGAAAAACTGGTCAGAATGTTTAGTGAAATGCTTAAAACATTCTCCATGGCTCTATCTATCATAGCTGGAATATCGCTGATTGTTTCTTTGATTATGATTTTGGTTGTTCTATATATAAGCGTAGCAGAAAGAACAAAGGAAATTGGTGTCCTAAAAAGCATTGGCGCACGCAAAAAAGATATCAAATTAATTTTCAGTACCGAAAGTTTCTTGGTTGGCTTATTTGCTGGATTAGTAGGCATTGTGTTTACATTGATTATTGGTGGAATTTTAAGTTTAGTATTTAATTCGATTTTAGGTTTCGCTCCAATTAAAATGATGTGGTACTACTTCTTAGAAGCCTTAGTAATAAGCATAGTTATTAGTGTCATAGCCGGTCTCTATCCATCTTCAAAAGCAGCAAAACTCGACCCTGTCGAGTCGTTACGACATGAATAAAAAGACCTCTACGAAAAGTAGAAGTCTTTTTTTATTATTCATCATTATTTTTATTTTCATCAGAATCATCATCTTTATTTTTTAACAATTCATCAGAGGTTTTAATTTCATTCTTTTGACTTTCAGGCAAAAGTTCTTCTTCAAAGAATTTTATACCCATTGAATATTTGGTAAACTTACCAATTAAGAATTGAACTGCAAATATTAATCCTCCGATTAAGTTACACAACATATCAAGGTCTGTATCAGTTACAAGTGGAGCTCCATAACCAGGAACAACATTTCCTTGTGCTGTCTGCCCTAGTACAAGGTCAGAGAACCATTCAATAAGTTCCCAAACCAGTTCAACTGAAAGAGTACAAAAGAAACAAAAGATTATAATAGTTATAGGTTTTAAAGAATGATATTTTTCCAGTCTTGATAAAATCAAAATACCAAAGAATGAGAAGGTATAACCAGCCATTATGTGAACCAGTATGTCAAACCATGAAATTTTATAATACATATTTAATGCACTACCTACTAAGCCAGCAACAAGTGCATAAACAAGATAGTAAAATATAACAAGGTTCTGTATTCTTCTGCGAATTATTAGTTCTAAAATAAATGGCAAGATGTAAACCACACACATCATAATACAAGATACCATTCTATTATCCTTATCACCAATAGAAATATAATAAGCCAAAAGACCAATTGTCACACATAGCATAAGTGTCATCAAAATTAAATTTATAATTCTAAATATTTTATCTTTCTTTTTTAAATCTTCAAATTTAACCCAATTCCCGTATTTTTTCATTAAGCCTCCGATTTGCATACTAGCACTATATATTGTATTATGTCTAATAAAAAACCTACTAAATATGCTATAACGATTGACGTTCACTCTTCAATTTTTCAAGTTTCATTTTATTATTTTCTAATTTAGCTTTTTCATTCTCCACCATTTGTTTAGGAGCTTTATTTGCAAAACCTGGATTAGAAAGCATTTTTGTAGAACGCTCAATTTCAAAATCGATTGATTTAATTTCTTTGTCTAATCTTTCTTTTTCTTTTTCTCCATCAACCAACTGCCCCATAGGTATAAATACTTTTATGTCACCACATATAACTTTGACACATTTATCCTCTGGTTCTAAATCGATTAATTGAGCATCATTTCCAAAAGCAAGCTTAGCTATTTCTTTTAAATTTTCTTTTAATAAATCTTGTTTTTCTGTTGAAAGAATTTTAATTGAAGTCCTCTTATTATCTGGAACATTGAACTCTGCCCTAGCATTACGAACTGTTTTTATAACATCAATAATCTCTTCAAAGTTATTTTTACCAATTTTTACATCTACTTTACTTGGGAATGCACTTCTCATTAAAGTTTCTTCATGATTTGGTAATTCCTGATAAATGTATTCTGTAACAAAAGGTATAAATGGATGAAACAACTTCAAAAGATTTACAAATACATAATATAAAACATTTTGAGTCACATCTTTTCTTTCTTTATTTTCACCATACAGATCAACTTTGCTTAGTTCTATATACCAGTCGCAGAATTTAGATACAGTGAAATTAATAAGATTTGAAGTAGCAACACCAAGAGCATATCTATCAATATTTTTATTTACCGACTTTATAAGACTATCAAGTTCACTTAAAATCCACTTATCTCTTTCAAGAAGTTTAAGTTTCTTTAATTCTTTGATTTCTATCCCCTCTAAGTTTTGCAAAACAAACTTACTTGCATTATAAAGTTTATTAATAAATACCTTTGATTCCTTCGCTTTCTCCTCTCCATATTTTACATCAGTTCCCATACTCATGCCATTAACAAGACTTAATCTTAAAGCATCTGCACCATATTTTTCTATCATATCGATAGGATCGATACCATTTCCCAAATGCTTTGACATTTTAATACCTTTAATATCACGTACTAGTCCATGAATAACAACGTCATTAAAAGGAACTTCGCCCATAAATTTCAATCCAGAGAAGACCATTTTAGACACCCAGAAAGTAATAATATCGTATCCTGTTACCAAAGCAGAAGTAGGATAATAATACTTTAAGTCCTCCGTCATATTTGGATATCCTAGTGTTGAGAAAGGCCACAATGCTGACGAGAACCATGTATCAAGTACATCATTATCTTGAATTAAATTCTTGCTATGACAAGTAGGACATTCAACCGGATCATTCTCACAAGCAAAAGTATGACCATGCTCGCAAGTAAACACTGGTATTCTATGACCAAGCCATATTTGTCTTGAAATACACCAATCTTGAATATTTTCAAGCCAATTTAAATAAGTCTTTTCATATCGCTTTGGATGAAACTTCAATTTACCACTTTTTACTGCTTCAATAGCTGGCTTTGCAAGTTCCTGCATTTTAACAAACCATTGAGTAGAAATTCTAGGTTCGGTTATTGAACCACATCTTTCACAAGTACCTACTTGGTTTTTATACTTTTCTTTTTTTACTAAGTAACCACCATCTTCCAATGCTTTTTCAATCAAATTTCTAGCTTCAATTCTATCCATACCTGCAAATTGGCCAGTTATTTCAGTAAGTTTCCCTTCATCATCTATACAATTTACCACTTCCAAATTATGACGAAGTCCTACTTCATAATCATTAGGGTCATGAGCTGGTGTTATCTTAACTGCACCAGTTCCAAAACCAATTTCACAATAGTCATCACCTATTAATTTTATTTTTTTATTCATAAGAGGCAAAATAAGATCTTTACCTATTTGATTTTTAAATCTTTCATCTTGTGGATTAACTGCAACAGCAGTATCACCAAATATGGTTTCTGGACGAGTTGTTGCAACGACAACTTCACCACTCCCATCAGCAAATGGATAACGAATATACCACAAGTAAGTATTTTGATCAATATGGATATTTTCATTGTCGGAAATTGTAGTTTTACAGCTTGGACAATAATTAACAACTCGTTTACCTTTATAGATCAAACCTTGATTATAATAATCACAAAAAACATGACGAACTGCATGATTTAAATTATCATCCATAGTAAAGGCAAGTCTTGACCAATCACAAGATACTCCCATCATTTTTAATTGATCGCATATAACATGAGTATATTGTCTATACCAATCCCAACCTCTTTTCAAGAACTCTTCTCTGCCTACTCCTTCCTTAGTAAGCCCCTCACTCTTAATGTGTTTTACAAGAACTTGCTCAGTAGCAATCGCGGCATGGTCTGTGCCAGGAACCCATAATGTATTAAATCCCTGCATTCTTTTTCTTCTAATTAAAATATCTTGAATGGTATTATCAAGGGCATGTCCAATATGTGCTTTCCCAGTAACATTACAAGGTGGCATAACAATACTAAAATGTTTACGCCCATCTGGACTAGTTGTAAAATAGTTTTTATCAAGCCAATTTTTATAAATATCTTTTTCAAATTTGTCAGGTGAATAACTCTTTTCCATATAAAGCTCCTATAATTTTTATATACTTTTTAAGTATACATAAAAACCCAAAAAAAATCAAGTAAAACCAATACAAATATTATTTCTATATATCAAAAAAAGATGGCTCAAATCCATCTTTTTTATAATTCTTTATTTAGACTATTTTGATTTTCTTGCAAAAAGCACATTAACAATTGCAATAACCAACATAGCTACTGGAATTATCAAATTCAATATAGCTGCCCAACCAATATTAAAAACATTAGTAAATTTATTTACGTCAGCTACAATGCTTGATAATGCACCAATAGCACAAACAGCAAATACAATAGTAAGAATTGATAAAATTGCATTTACAGCCTGCAATACTTTATAAACTTTGACATTTTTTATTACACCAAAGTTAGCGAGCAAGTTTACAATTGCAATAAGCATAATCAAAGCAACAAAAACACAAATAAATACATTCGAAATTGCAAGCAGATTATATTTGTCAGGATTGTTAGAATCGAATTCAATCATGTCAAATCCACTACCAACTACCTCTGTATGAGTTTTACCAAGAACAGTTACTGATGTTGTCATATAAGCCTGTGACATAAAAATGAATGCCAAAACACCAAGAGCAAGTAATGCAATATTTGTTATAATAGCTCCAACTTTTTTCATTGTTTCTCCTCCTTTCTTTAAGATATATGCAAAATAACTGAAAATTCTTACTTTTAAGAAGAAATCAAGTTACTAATGCCAAAAGACTAAAACATTAAGACATAAGATATTTATAGCTCAAATACTATTTTTTATTCTCTTTTTCAGATGTCTTCTTTCCTATATAAACATTTTCATTCATAATATTTGTATCACGTTTAATTACTTCGCTCACACTAGAAAATAATCCAGCAACATTTTGAATTTCACTTGGAACGATAATCTTAGTTGATTGACCATCTGCAAGCGACTTTAAAGCCTCATAGCCTTGCAAAGTAATATAAGCAGCATTAGGAGATGCCTTATTAATAAGATCGATTGCAGTGCTTTCACCTTCTGCAATAGCGATTAACGCAGCCTTCTTAGCCTCTGCTTCCATAATCTTTGATTGTTTATCAGCTTCTGCTTTTAATATTTGAGCTTGTTTTTCACCTTCTGCAACCAAGATACTAGATTTCTTCTCACCTTCTGCACGTAAAATTTGTTCACGACGCTCTCTTTCAGCTCTCATCTGTTTTTCCATAGCTTCTTGAATATCTTTTGGTGGAAGAATGTTTTTGAGTTCTACACGGTTAATTTTAATTCCCCAAGGATCAGTAGCCTCATCAAGAATAACTCTCATTTTTGTATTAACTGTATCTCTTGATGTAAGAGTTTCGTCAAGTTCGAGTTCACCTACAATATTTCTTAAAGTAGTTGCAGTTAAATTCTCAATAGCCTTAATTGGCGAATCAACACCATAAGTAAAAAGTTTTGCATCAGTAATTTGGAAATAAACTACTGTATCTATTTGCATTGTAACGTTATCTTTGGTAATAACAGGTTGTGGTTTAAAGTCTGCCACAATCTCTTTTAAAGAAATAGCCTTACTAGTTCTATCAAAGAATGGAATAACAATATGCACACCAGTTTCCAAAGTCTTTCTATATTTTCCTAATCTTTCTACAATTACAGCAGTCGCCTGTCTAACAATTCTTATTGACAAGCAAAGTGTAATCAATAGAAGCACTCCTAAAATAATTAAAACAATTGCCCAAGCACTCATTTTTAAACCTCCTAATTAATATTATTTTTAATTTATAACTTGTTAAGTATTATTTTGCTCTACTTCCTCTTTTTCATCCTCTTTTGAAGATTTATTTACATTTTCGTCTGATGTAGAACTTAATTCAGCTTCACCGTTAGAAACTTTATCTTCTGCCTTTTTTACAATCATTTTATTGCCGTCAACACTAACAATTTCTACAAGTTGACCTTTTTCTATAAGTTCTCCATCTTTACTTACAGCAGTCCATACAACATCATTGATTTTTACTGAACCATTTTTTTCAAAGTTTGCATCTTCAAGTAGTCTATAAATTTTTCCTATCTGCATATCTATATTTGTTTTTGCATTCATATTTTTAAAAAGCCACTTTTGAGCATACTTTCTTAAAAAAATTATCAATAATGCTGAAACAATCACGAATACTACAACTTGAATTTCTATTGGAATACCTCCAATGGCAGCCAATATAAAAGGAATTAAACCACCAAAAGCAAACCAAACTGAAACCAAGTCAAGTGTTACAATTTCAACAATTACAGCTACGACAATTATGCCTAGCCATACCCAGAACATAGTTTCCAATTTTCCTCCCCTCCTTATACAATAAATTTTATCACTTAATAAAATTTATGTCAACAAAATATAATTTATTATTAATATTTTTTTACATAGAATGATATAGTTTAAGCTTTTTAAAGTTAAACAAACATTCTGTTATAGAAAATTTTAAAAAAATTGAAAAAACAGTTGATTTTTATAAAAAAATTTGTTATAGTATTAGAGCAAACCTAAATTGGTGCATATATAAAAATATGCGGGAGTGGCTCAGTGGTAGAGCGTTGCCTTGCCAAGGCAAATGTCGCGGGTTCGAATCCCGTCTTCCGCTCCAATATGGTACCATCGCCAAGTGGTAAGGCCAAGGTCTGCAAAACCTTTATTCCCCGGTTCAAATCCGGGTGGTACCTCCAATAAAAGAAAAGCGACCACCTGTGACGGTCGTTTTTAATATTGAGGTATTTTTATTTGAGATATCTTGAAAATCACTAAATTAAATTTTATAAACTAAAAAAAGAATATTTGTAAAATTCAATACATGCCGGTGTGGCGGAATGGCAGACGCACGGGACTTAAAATCCCGAGGTGGCAACACCGTG
>CARBWQ010000046.1 GCA_948949055.1 uncultured Eubacteriales bacterium
TGTATATTAAAATAGAATACTCACCTTCTCTCCTGCTTTGACAGATTAAATATTTTAATATAGTATTATTAGGAGATAAATATGATTGATAAATATAAGGCTATCTTGTTATATGGAAGTGCAAATTTAAAGAAGACTTTTTAATATTATAAAAAATTGACACTTAAAGGTAATATAGTGTTTCCCCCCTATTTTTCGATCAAAAAACATCAATAACCGAAAATAATCTATTATTGCTTAAAGATGTGTTGCAGACGAAATATTTATAATAAATAAAGACATATATATTGGTTTAAGCTCTCAATTAGAAATTGAATATGCAAACAGCATTGGTATAAAAATAAATTATTTAGAGCCTTTAAAAAAGAATAATCTAAATGATTATTCCCCTTTTTATTTTGTAATAAGTTGCCTTTATGGTATAATAAATATATGAAAATAAATAATTTTATAACAATAACTAAATTAAATAAAGAAAAAAATCTCAACAATCTTGCAAACGGACAAGGTTGTATTTTTGATAAAGATGAAGTTAGAAGTGCATTTTACCATAATGGCAAACCAATGAAATATCTGGCTTATATTGAGTTTTCTTCAAAGAAAGCAAGAGGAAATCACTATCACATTGAGAAAGAGGAAAATATTTGTTTGATAAAAGGAAAACTCAACGCTAAATATTGGTTACCTGAAAATCCAAATGAAACCCTAGAAATAAATTTACATCCTGGCGATTTAGTAAATATTAAGCCAGGCTGTGCACATAGTTATTTAGCAGAAGATTTTGCAGTAGCTGTCGAATTTTCGCCTAATAGTTTTAAAGAAAATGATACTTTCAAAGTATAGCTCAAACATCCTGATTGACTTATACTTAGCTATTAATTCATAGCAAATTTTATCAATTTAAAATCATAACAAAATTAAAATACTAAGATTTTTAGGAAGTAAACTATGTCTAAATGGTCAAGCTTATACGAAAATGAGATTCTATCTGCTACCAGTATAAATGAATTCATAAATAACAAGCTCAAAACTAAAAAAAAATTAATAAAGTTAATTTTAAAATATTCCAAAGATGATAAAATTTTAGAATTTGGAGCTGGAACTGGCGTTCTTGCTTTATATCTTTCTACCATATATAAAAATGGAGTAGATGCGTTAGACAAAGATAACGATATAATTGATTTAAGCAAAAAATACATCGTTCCATATTTTAAAAATCATAATTTAAATTATATCCATGGTGAACTAAATACAATCAAGCGCCAAAACAAATATGATGTTTGTTATAGCATAGGCGTCTTAGAGCATTATAATGATAATCAAATAATCGACTTGATTACACAACAAATTATGATAAGCAGATATGTTATCATTTGTATTCCTACCCGTTATTTTGATAAAAATAAAAGAATGTATGGAGATGAAAGGTATTTGACTTTAAGATATTGGCGAAAACTCATTAAAAATAGTAATTGCGATATAGTTAAAGAATCTTCTTACCATTACTTAAATTACCCAAAAAGAATATTTAACTTAAAAAAATTATTTAAGCCAAATCCAGTACATATTTTTGTATTAAAATCTAATTTAATTAAATAAAAAGAGAGATTAAATCTCTCTCTTTTATTTTAAATCTTACATCGACTGTGACAGCAAATATAAATTATTTGATTTTCTTTTGCAAAATCTTTAACAATATCTTTTATCTTTTCCATTTTTTCGTCATCTAAATTTACAAAAGTATCGTCTAATACTATAAAAGGTTTTTCATCTTTATAAATTTCTTTAATCAAATAAAACCTCATACAAAAGGACAATAAATCTTGATAACCTTGACTGGAATATTCAAAATCTTTTATGCCAAAATTGCTATCTTCCTTAATTGATAAATTAGTATCTATAATGAATCGCCTATCATCTAAATCTAATAATTTTAGAACATCATCAATAGACTTATTAATTGGCTGAACAAATCTAGAAGAAACATTCTCATTCGCTTTGAGCAGATATTCTCTTGTTAAATTAATCAATTCTATCTTATCGTCAGTTTCCTTTAATTTAACTTCTTTTTTCTCTACTTCATCTTTCCAAAAGTCTATTTTCTCTATAATATTGTCACGTTGTCCAATTAGCCTTGATATTTCATTGTTCAATTTTTCATATTCGATTTTTTTATTAAACAGTTCTTCATTTACGCTATTCAAAATATCGTTTCTAGGAATTTCAACATCTTGATAATTATCAAGTGTTGATTTTATAACTTCTATTGATTTTTGAATATTTTCGACATTATTTTTAATATCATCTTGCTTTTTATCCAAATTTTCATTTTCACTATCTAGATATTTTTTGTCTGCTTTCCTTTCTGTAATAACAAATACTACTATCATCAATAACGCTACCACTACCATTAAAATGTATGATAAAGGGCTTTTTATTATTGAAAATGCTGAAAGCATAATAATGCTTAATAACACTAAACCACCAACACACACTATATAAGGCCAAATCAATCTCTTTTTAGGCTGTCGCGTTTGACTATTAATACGCAATTCTTCCAACTGTAATAGTAAATTTTTAACCTCTTCAATTTTAGAGTAAAGTTCGCTTTCTAAATTTTGTTTTGTCAATGTAAGTTTCCCCTGCAACTCTACCTGCTGTTGAACTTTTATCTGACTTGAACTTAGTTCTTCTATTTCAAGTTTTGCTTTATCAAATCTTACCTTCATAGATTCAATCTCTTTTTCAATTGAAACCAAATCATTTTTTAATCTAAGAATTTCTTTTTTATCGTTTTCAATTTCGTTTTTTTGAGGTTTATCTCTCTTTAAATCGGTAATTTTTTTCTTTAAATTTACTGTCGCTTGTGTAAGATTTGCAAGATCATATTTGAATTTATCTAGCCCTAGAATTGAAGCATTTAACTTGTCACTGCCAATGCTCAAAAAGTTTAACTGTGGAAAAAAAGCAGTCATGGAAAATGTATCCTTGCCTACACCTAGCAAGCTTTCACCTATCTCTATTTTTGGTAAACTCATCAACTGATTTGTATTAAGATTTACAAGTTGAATGCTGTCGCCCTCAGGCGTCTTTCCAAAATATCTTGTCAATCGAAATCTACCTTCTGAGGTGGAATATTCAACAAAACCACCAAAGTTTCCTCCCTGCCAAGGTAAATATTTTTTTCTCTCCATTTTGATATTATCTCTTGAAGCCGACATTCCAAAAAACATAGCTTTTAAAAAGATTGAAAGAGTTGTTTTCCCCCAACCATTTTCAGCATTAATTTGATTTAAACCATTATTGAATTCTAAATCCAACCCACTCAATTTCCCAAAATTATCTATATGTACTTTATTTATAATCATATTGAAAGATCCTCTCCTTTTAATGCTTCAATTCCAAGTTGGCAAATCAACTTTTTTTGTTCATCAGAGAGTTGACTTTCTTCAACCAATTTTATAAATTCATATTTAAAAGATAATTTTTCAGATTTAATCTTTTCAAAGTCAATATTAAAAGTAGAATTATCTACAATTTCAAAATGGAAATAGCTATTAAATTTATCTTTAATTAAAAGTAAAGACTTTTCACTATCTTCTGAACTTTTACCATTCAAAATCACCCTTATTATGTCATTTTTAGTTGCTGATAAGTTATTTAGTTCTAAACTTATTTTATTGATAATTTCAGTATTTGAATACAGACCTGTTATATCACAATTGCAAATAATAAATTTTCTACCAATAAAAGGGACAAATTGAAAATCCTTTATTTCTTTATCTTCAATATCAAAACTAATAAAGCCTTTTTGACCACATTCATCAAAGCCATTTGAAAACAAACTTCCTGGATAAGCTAAAATAGTTTTACCCAAATTAAATCTTTTATATTGATGAATATGACCAAGAGCAATATAATCGAAATCCAAATCTAAGAATTTGTCAATATTTATGTAATCATTATCACCTGTATTATCAATATTTCCATGCAACAACAAAATATTTGATTGATCATGATTTATATTTGTAATGTCACTCTTAGTATAAAAATTTACACCATTTAAAGAAAAAACATTATTTTCTTCGTCAAGAATGATAAAATTTTCTGGTAAATTTTCTTGAAAAGGTGTCTTATTGTCATGATTACCTTCAACATACAAAACCGGTTTACCAAAAGTGCGAACACCATCAAAAAATGCTCTTTCAATTTTAGCAGTTATATTCTTGGAGTGAAATAAATCACCACAAATGAGTACAACATCATAATCACTTGCACCTTTAAAAAATTCTTTTATATTATAAATTTGCTCCTCTTTCATAAGTGCACTTTTATCTTTATCTAATTTGTTTATCTTAACACCCAAATGAATATCGGCTGTATGTAATACCTTCATAAAGTTTTTCACCTCTAAATCTTTATTATTAATTATACAAAATCTAATTATCAAAAGCAAGAAAAAAGAAGGCATTAAACCTCCTTTATTCTTTATAATTACGCCTTTATAAAAGACAATGAAATATGACCATTCGAAATAATATCAACAGGAGTGCCACCACCATTTAAGTTTAAAGGTATAGCAAAATCACCATCAAAGCTCTCAACTGAAATATTTTTACTATTTCTAAATGTACCTGCATAATTATTTGCTAAGTCTTTGTAAACATTTAAAGTAAAAGCCATAGTATTTCTCATTTTTAAATCAATATCACCAGAAGAAGTTGAAAGTTGCAGACTATTTCTTTGCAAATATGAACTATCATAATCAAGATTAATATTTCCAGATGTAGTCTTAATATTAACTTCTGGTTGATTTCCACTATCAGAAACAACATTCACCTTTACATTTCCACTAGTAGTTTCAATTAAAGCTAAATTTTTTAGTTCATTTATATTGACATTACTACCCTTTCCACGAATATAAATTTGTGAACTTAAACTAGTTTTATCCAAATTTATTTTAGACTTATTAGCATTAGGAATAACCAAATTACCGTTTAAGTTTTTAATGTTTATTTCTGCACTGCCCATATCTTTAACCATAGAATTAGATGTTATATTTCCAGTCAAACTATTAACAGTGAAATAACCATTATTTATTAAAAGATTTGCAGTATTATTTATTGTAAGACTTTGAGCTGTAAAATCAGAGTTTCCAATATCTATTGTTGCATTATCAAGATTAAGTGAAGAGTATTCAATTCTAGACTTAGAAGCATGGATATTTAAATTATTTATTTTGGTCTGACCACGAGATTCAATATATCCCTTATTTGTTTTTATAAATAAATTTTCAATGCTTTTTGTTCTATCAAAAATGTAAACACTTCCGTTAGTATTTTTTATTGATAAAGAACCGATTGAAATATCAAGTTCAGAATTATCACTATTACTACCAACATAAGTTTTTCCATTTGTTGAATTGACATCTATTTTAACATTTTCAAAAGAAGAATCAGTTTTAAATTTTGTTGTCATTAAGACAACTTTAATATTCTTATTAAAATATAGAAAGCCTTCTGGTTCTTTAATTTCAATCTTTATTTTTCTATGCTCTTCATCTGTAAAAGAGATATTATAATCAAAATCTGTGTCTTGATCTTCTCTTGCAAATCCTGATGTTTTATTTTCGATGTATATTTGACCATTATCAACTTTACTTGATTTTTCAATAGAAACATCAGCATAATTACAATCAATAACGACCTCATCAATTTTAGAATAGTCTATATCGATTTCACTTGTACCACTTTTAATAGAAGTAATAGGTTTTATAGAATCAGTATAAACAAAATATTTAAAACCTAATATCCCTTTAAATGGCGAGAAAAACATAACAGTAACTATTATGAAAAATGCTGCAATGACTGCGATAAATAAAATTAATAAGTAAGTTGCAAAACCCTTTTTTACATTACCACTCTTTGCCATCATTCCTCCTTTTTAAATATTGTATCATAAATAAACTTAAAATACAATAAATATCATATTTTTTTTTAATCTACCAATTAAATTAATTTACTAATCGAGTATAGCCTTAATTCTTCTAATTCCACTTGAAGAAGACTCTTCTTTGATAATTTTAAAATGATGAAGATCTTTGGTGTTTTCAGCGTGTGGTCCACCACAAATTTCTTTACTAATATTTCCAATTGTGTAAACCTTTACCTCTTGGCCATATTTATTAGCAAAAATTCCCTCTGCTCCACTATTTTTCGCCTCTTCCAAACTCATTATTTCACAAATTACAGGAATTTCCTGTGAAATGGCATCATTTACAAAAACTTCTATCTCATCAAGTTCCTCTTTTGTCATTTTATGGTCAAGATTAAAATCAAAACGAAGTCTTTCAGGAGTAATATTTGACCCTCTCTGTTTTACATCGTAGCCATATTTCTTTTGAAGTCCTGCCAAAAGTAAATGTGTTGCAGTATGAAGATAAGCACTCTGTTTAGAACTATCAGCAAGACCACCTTTAAATTGACCGGCAGCTGCCTGACGTGATTTTTCTTGATGTTCTTTAAATCTCTCTTCAAATTCTGCCTGATCAACAGCATATCCTCTTTCGCTTGCAAGTTCCTTTGTTAGTTCAAAAGGAAAACCAAAGGTATCATAAAGCCTAAATGCAGCCTTACCACCAATTTTGTTTTCTACAACCTCGCCAGTTTTAGAAGCAAATTGTTTATGCTTTTCAATACCAGCTATAACCTTTTCAAATTCTTTATGTCCTTCATCGAGAGCTTTTGAGAACTTTTCAACTTCCTTTAAAAGTTCTTCCTTTATAAATTCTCTCTTTGATGCTATATCATCATAATATTTACCATATTTATCTACATAAATATTTGCTATGTCTACAAAATTAGCACAATCAAGCCCAATATACCTAGCACAATTGATAGAACGTCTGATAAATCTTCTCAATATATAGCCTTGACCAACATTTGAAGGTGTAACTCCACGCATATCA
>CARBWQ010000047.1 GCA_948949055.1 uncultured Eubacteriales bacterium
ATATAAAATTGATTTTGATGAAATTCTAAACGGCTACAATAATACTGAAAGTTTAAAAATATATTGGCTAGCAATTGAATTAAAAGAAGAAAACAAAGTGGTAGGTTGTTTGTCAATAGTGAGAATGTCAGAGCAAAACAAGTTTTGTTCGATGGGCTGGGAAATAAATGCTAAATATAGAAGAAAAGGAATTGCTTTTGAAGGAGCAAGTAAATTAATAGAATATTTGTTTAAGGAAATGAATTTACATCGAATTCAAATTAATATTTGGGAAGGAAATCAAAATAGCTTAAATCTAGCTAAGAAGCTGGGCTTTCAATTTGAAGGAACAAGCAAAGAGGCAAGAATAAAAAATGGGAAATATCTTGATGTGTGGAATTTGGCATTGTTAAACAAATAATAAAATAGTGAAAATACATTATAAATATAGAGCAGGTTATCTAACCTGCTTTTTTAATTCAATAACAATATATTGCAATTCTTAGTTTTTTTAGCATAACTGTATGCGAATGTTGATTCTAATGTTATGACAGGAGATGTGACGAAAAATACAAATTCACATTTATCAATAATAAAATAGTTTTTATGTTTAAGATATTCATGTTTGTAATAATGCTCTATTTCAATATTTGCAATTTCATATAAATCGAACCTATCAAATAATTCATTTTTAATTATATTAAAATTAAAACTGTTTTCTACGAGAGTTGTTTCTATTTGATTGTTGAATGAAATTAATTTTTTAAGAATTGATAAGCAATATTGTGACAAAGCATTATTTTTATTAAAAATAAAGTGCGTGACTTTTTTGATAGTAACCAATTTTTCAATATTATAAATGATTTGTTTTTTTATGTCATTGTTTAGTTCAAGGTTATCAAAAGCGAAAATGTAACAAGATTTTTTATTCATTACGAAACTCCGTAATAAATTTTAGTTCAAAATATTTATAAAGTCAACTGTTTTACGGTACTCCGTAAGACTTATTTTTATTAATGTTATAAAATTTTTACGGAAATACGTAAAAGGGGAGAAAATGACATTAAACGAAGCTTTAAGAAAACGAGTAAATGAACTAATAGTAGAAAAAAATATAAACCTAACTACATTATGCTTAAACTCTGGGTTGACGCCTTCAACAATGTTTGATTTTATTTATGGAAATACAAAATGCCCAAAAGTTGTTACGATACAAAAAATATGTTATGGAGCTGAAATTACTTTGAAAGATTTCTTTGACAGAGAATACTTTAAAAACCTAGAAGAATAAAAATTATAAAAATGGTTGATAATTACGGCGTGCCGTAAGACGATGATATGGTTAAACTTTATAATTTATGAAAAGGGGTTAATAATGAGTTTTGGGGAAGCAGTGCGCAAGAGAATAAATGAGATAATTGAAGAGAAAGAAACGAATATTTCGGATTTAAGTTTAAATAGTCTGATGTCAACTTCTACTTTGTATGACTTTATGAGTGGAAGAACTAAAAATTTAGATTCATTCACTATTAAGAAAATTTGCTTCGGTGCAGGAATAACTTTAAGTGAGTTTTTTAATAGAGATTATTTTAATAATTTTGATGACGTTGTAAAATAAAAAAAAGACCTAAATGTTTAGGTCTTTTATTTTATTCTGATTTGAGGGTTAGGAAAGCTTTATAACATCTGTAAGCCTCATATACATCAGCTTTTGATGAAACCTCCCATGGAGCATGCATGTTGAGCAGTGGACATCCACAATCTATTACATTCATTCCATAATTTGCTGTTATATATGCGATAGTTCCACCACCACCTTGGTCTATTTTACCCATCTCTGTCAATTGATAATTTATATCGCCTTTGTCTAGTAGGTTTCTAAGTTTGGCAATATATTCAGGGCTAGCATCATTAGCGCCACTTTTTCCACGTGAGCCAGTATATTTGTTAAATGAAATGCCTTTGCCGAGGTAGGCGTCATTGTTTTTATCAAAAGCACTTTCATAGTTTGGATCATAGCCAGCTGTAACATCACTAGAAAGCATGTAAGAATTTCTCAAAGCTCTTCTTACAGCAAGAGGAGAGCTTTCGCCTAAAAGATTAGCGATTTCTGCTACCATATCTTCAAAGAACAAACTTTGCATTCCACTTGCACCTTGTGAGCCAACTTCTTCTTTATCAACAAACATTCCTACAATTGTATTATCTGTTTCATCACTGTCAAGCAAAGCTTTTAGTGAAGTGTAAGCGCAAATTCTATCATCTTGACCATAACCAAGAATAAAACTGCGATCAAGTCCCATATCACGAGCCTTTCCAGCAGGGACGATTTCTATTTCAGCCGAAATAAAATCCTCTTCTTCTATGTTATAATTTTTCATTATTTTAATAATAGAAGCTTTGACAGGTTCTTTAACATCACCATCAAGAGGAATGCCTCCAATAATAACATTTAAGTTTTCACCGACGATCTTGCTTTCTGGACCTTTTGAGGTATCTCTATCAAGATGTGGTAGGAGGTCTGTTATACAAAATACTGGATCTTGGTCGTTTTCGCCAATATTTATTTTAATAGTTGAACCATCTTTTTTGCAAACAATGCCGTGAATTGCAAGTGGAAGTGCTGTCCATTGATATTTTTTTATTCCACCATAATAATGCGTATCAAGTAGTGCGATATTTGAAGCTCCATTTTCGTAGAGTGGATTAGGTTTTAGGTCAAGTCTAGGGCTGTCAATATGAGCACCTAAAATTCGCATGCCATCAGAAATAGGATTTCTTCCAATCTTAAATAGGAAAATGCACTTATCAAGGTTGGTTGCATAAACTTTGTCGCCTGCCTTTAATTTAGAGGCAGACTTAATTATGTCCTTTAAATCTTTATAGCCATCTTTTTTTGCCAATTCTCTTATAGACATAACGCATTCACGTTCAGTCTTGTTATCAGAAATAAATTTTTTATAATCCTCGCAAAAATCGAAGATTTCCTTGTTATTTTTATAGTACCATAGTTTTTTCATAAACAACTCCTTTAAAAATAGTATACCAAATTAATTATAATAAATAAAATAAAATCGGAGATTTTTCTCCGATTTTTAGTCATATTTTAAGATAAATTCTCAGCATAGAACATATTTTTGAATTTAACATTGTTTTCAAAGAGGTAATCAAAAGTACCAATATCTTCAATTTTGCCCTCATCGAGGAAGAATATTTTATCAACATTTCTTATGGTAGACAGTCTATGAGCAACTATAACAATGGTGCTTTTTCCTTTTAGGGCATCAATGCTATGTTTAATTTCTTCTTGTGCAAAGTTGTCAAGTGAAGATGTACTTTCATCAAAAATGATAATAGAGGAGTTTCTAAGTAAGGCTCTTGCAATTGCTAATCTTTGTTTTTGACCACCAGAAAGTTTAATTCCACTTTCTCCGACCTTTGTGTCAAGACCTTCATTCAATGTGGAAATAAAATCACTAAGCGAAGCATTCTTTATGGCATTTTCAAGTTCTTCATCGCTGGCGTCTTTCTTTGCGAGTAGGAGGTTCTCTTTAATTGTCATATCAAATATATATGGGAATTGATTGACCAGTGAAATTGTTTTTCTAAGAGTAGGTTTGTCAAGGTCATTTATATTTATATTGTCAATAAGTACCTGTCCACCATCAACTTCATACATCTTTGACATTAAATTTAGAATGGTAGATTTTCCACTTCCACTTCGCCCAACAAAAGCAACAGTGGTATTAGGTTCAATCTTGAAAGAAAGGTCATCAAAAATATGATTAGTTGACTTAATTTTTCTCTCTTTTGGAGCTTTTTTGAGAGCTTTCTTTTCTTTTCGTGTAAGCTTTTTGTCCTCATCTTTTTTCTGATCATCATTATTTTCATATTCGATGTAAGAATATTTAACATGTTTAAATTCTATTTGTCCTTTAACATTTTCAAGATGAACATTTCCAAACTTTTCAGTAACGAATTCCTTTTCATCAAATAGGCCGAACATACGTTCACAGCAAACCTTGATTTCGCTAAAAATACTTAGTACATTTCCAATAGACCAAATAAATCTATAAAGATGATCGTTGTATGAGTAGATAATCATAAATGTTGCTAGGGTAATAAGACCGTTATCAATCAATTTGATTCCCAAAATGAGAATAGCTATACCAACTACCTCAATCAAGAAGTTACGGATAGACCAAAAGTTCATGTCAACTACATCAGTTCTATATGATGAACGTTTGTATGCTTCATAATGCTCTTTTGCAACTTCACTTAGTTTGTCTTCTAGACCAAGTGATTTAATATCCTTTTCACTTTTAACGATTTCGGTAGAAAGAGAGTTGACTTTGTCAGACTTTTTTCTGGTGTCACGTCTGTTCTTAGTACGTATAGTCACACGTTTTCGTTCCAACAAAATACCAATAATTACGATAGCTAAAATTACAAGACCAATATATACATTGAGCGTAGTAATATAAATTAAAACTATTGTAATAGACAAAATATCAGTGAAGATATCAACGAGATCTGCAAGGTTATTGACAATGCGTTCTGGGTCTTGTACAAGTCTTTGAACAAATGTTCCAGTATTGTGGTCGGTGAATGTTTTTGAATTGAGCTTAAAAGCTTGTCTTGACAGATCATAATTTAAAGAAGCCATGATTGCATTTGCTACTTTTTGATAAATTAAACCTGAGAAATACCAACACAGCCTTTTGATTACTACTGTGCCTATTATAATACATAAAATATAGATTGCTTTTGTATAAATGTTGCTACTTACATTGACTACAACTTGTGCAAACAAAAGAGTGCCTATAATTCCACAAGCACCAGCAATCAAATAAACTAAAATATACAATGAAATTCCTAGTTTATGTTGTTTTAAATAGTGAGTAATACCTATTTGTTTTTCTTTTCTTTCTTTTTTCATAACCTTACCTTTATCCTTATATTTTAATCGGGGGGGGGTAATTGTCAATATTTAAATCAAAAAAATCGCAAAATATAGCGATTTTTTATTAAAATTTGTTTAAAAATGTGTAAATAACTATTGCAAACCATTTTTTCTTGCAAGTTCATCAAGTTGAGATTGATGTTTTTTGAAAAAGTCCTCTTTTGGTTGAATGAAAATAAGCTTTCTTTCTCTTTTCTCATCAAGTATTTCATAGAACTTGCCAAAAATGTTATCCCAACTAAAACATTTCTTTTTGTCAAAGCCGATATAATCAGCAACATGTTCAGTTCCACTAGTCATAGGGTGGAGAAGAGCATTTGCAACGAAGATATATTGAAGAGCATTTGCTGTAAGCTTCTTATAGCCTTCTTCATCAAGCCCTTTGCCTGTTTCTCTAACCCAATATTTATTGATATTTCTTACAAAAACATCAACAGTGTTATATGCTTGATGGAACTTTCTCTCATACATAAATCTTTCATAGTTGAGAATTGCTTTATTGCATTCTTCCATAACACTTTCATCGATATCTGCTACTGGGATAACGCCATTAAACATACTTTGAGTATTATAGAAAAGCGTTCTCAGAATTTTATTATAAGCGTTTGTGAGCAGATTACCTTCAATGGTCACTGGGTCAATATCCTCTTCCTTGGCATTTGGATTAAATGGCTTTGGATTGAATGAAACTGTGTTGTTGCCAAGGTTCATAGCAAGGAAGTGAAGTCTAAATTGATCTGGTGTATAATAATTTAAAAGTTCTTTTGCAATAGGAGGTTTGATTTGACCAGAAGATGATGCAACGGTGTTCATATATAGAAGGAACTTAATTGGCGCTAGTGTGGTAGTTTGAAGATGTCCGTCACTTGCTGGATAACTTGGATTGTTGCCTTGCATATAAAGCCAAATAGCTTGCTGTGCAGGACCATAGAAATAAATGTTATCTTCGCCCATAAATTGGAAAACTTTTGCGTCCTCACTGCACCAGTACTTTTTCCATTCGTTTTCATCTTTTCCAGCACTTTCAAGGTAAGTCTTAGTGAATGAAATAGGAGCCCAAAGGCTTTCAGGCCAAACATAGAAAGTTTGATTTTTTACGCCATTGATTTCAGGACAAGGAACGCCCCAAGAGATATCACCAGAAAGTCTGAAAGGTGTTAGAGTCTTGCCAGTGCGATAACGAATGCCATTTGAAGCGAGAATTTCACATGCTTTTTCTCTATCAGTCAAGCTATCAAATACTATGGTCATACTTGGATTATTTGGCTTGCGTTCAAGTTCTTCAAACTTAGGAATCGATGAACGGATTTCATTAAACTTGTCAAAAAAGTCCTTTTTAATAAATATCTCAGGTTTCTTAAAAAATTCACGAATATCTTTGACAAGGAAAGATGGAGTTGAACTATCTTTTTCAATAGAACTAATCCATTCTTCAAGAATAGGCTGACATTTTTCGAGGTCAAAATATAGGTTTTCAATTTTTACAAGCTTTGGAGTCTTACCACTCAACGTGCTTACAGGGTCAATTAAATCTTGTGGCAGATATTGATGACCTAAATCACATTCATCAGCATAGCCTTTTTCGCTCTTACAGCCATCGATAGGGCATTTACCAATAACTTGACGACCATTTAAAAGGCAATTATATTCTTCATCAAAGAATTGCCAAGAAGAGTGTGACGAAACCATATTGCTTTCGTTAAGTTTGTTTATAAATTCTTTGCTGACTTCATTGTGAATTTCACCAGCTCTTCCAAGTGCAGAACCACCAAATAAATTAAATTTAACGCCAAAATCATTAAAAGTGTCAACATGACTTTGGTGCATTCTAGCGACAAAATCTTTTACAGAATTATCCTTAATTTCTCCACTTGCAGATTTTGCTCTAAAATATTCAAGGGCAGGAGAGCCATAACAATCAGTACCCGATACAAAAACAACATTTTCTTCGCCGATACGGTCAC
>CARBWQ010000048.1 GCA_948949055.1 uncultured Eubacteriales bacterium
CTTTTTCATATTTTTCTTTGCTTACTGTAACTCTTACTTGATCTAACCATTTCATGCTTTTTCTCCTTTAATCTTTTAATAATGGTGAGGCGATTTTGATTTTTCCATTTGGCCATACGACGCAACCTGTGTGGCAACTATATCGTTCGTGAGAATGTTCATTTTTGCCGTCTAAAATGAAATTTATTTGAATATGTTGACCATTTTCATTTAAGGTTTTTATTTGATATTGATTATTAAGAAATCCTTGTGAAACCTCTTGTGAAATCTTTTCATACAGTTAATTTGCATTTTCTTTATTATAGCCCATGCTTCTCATCATTGCAAATTTATTTGGTTCAAATAATAAGTATTTTGTAATTTTATCTTGTGGAAAGTCTAATATAACATTTTGCTCAAATTTGTTCATTTTTTTCCTTTATAAGTTTGTTATGGAAGTAAAATTTTAAAATTCAATGTTGGCTGACAAAAATTTGTGATAATTGTTAATTTTGTTAAATAAAATACTTTGAGGTAATTTATGTTTTTAACCATAAAAAAGAAGGCAATTGTTGCCACATTATTATGTTTTCTGATTATTGGTGTCGCAAGTGCTACCTATTTTACAGTGCATGCTTCGGTTATGCCAAAGTATTCTCATACGATTGTTATCGATGCTGGGCATGGGGGAAGAGATGGTGGAGCTAGTGGAGCGACTGGAATTACTGAAAGTGAACTCAACTTGACTTATGCAAAGAAGCTTGCTAAGCTTTGTTCCGATTTCGGTATTAAAGCCGTTCTTACGCGAAAAGACATGAACGGGTTATATGATGAAAATGCCAAAAATAAAAAGAAAAGCGAAATGGAAAAACGCAGAAAGATTATCAATAGCAGTGGTGCAGATGTAATGGTTAGCATTCATATGAATTCCTTTCCACTTTCATCTAGTGAGGGCGCTCAAATTTTTTATGCGAAAGGAAGTGATAATGGTTTTAACTTGGCTAAGAGTGTGCAGACGAGTGTTTGTCAATCATTTAAAAGTGCAAGGGATTATGTAAGCGTAGGTGATTATTATGTAATAAACACTGCCAAAATGCCAGCTATTTTAATAGAATGTGGTTTTTTATCAAATCCGAACGAGGAAAGATTATTAATAAGCGATGATTACTGTGAAAAATTTTGTTATTCAGTTTTGGCAGGAATAATTTCCTATTTTCAAATGTAAAAAAAATAAAAATAGCAAAAATCGTTTTGCTATTTTTGCTAAAAATCATATAATTAAAGAGAGGTGAAAAATGAGTATTTTATTAACTGGTGGTTTAGGTTATATTGGATCACACACAGCAGTTGAGCTATTAGAAGATGGAAGAGAAATAGTAATTATTGATAATCTTTCCAACAGCAACATAGAGGTGAAAGATAAGATTGAAAAGATTGTCACAGATAAGTATGCCAAAAACATGAAAGTTGTAGTTGGAGATGTTAGAGATGAGAAGCTACTAGAACAAATATTTTCTGAAAATGACATAACAGCTGTTGTTCATTTTGCTGGCCTAAAAGCTGTTGGTGAATCTGTTGAAAAGCCACTTGAATATTATGATAACAATATTAATTCGACAACATCACTTTTGAAAGTTATGAAAAAATTTGGCGTGAAGAACTTTGTTTTCAGTTCTTCTGCAACCGTTTATGGAAGGGCAAAATCTATGCCAATATATGAAGATTTTGAGATAGGAGCTACAAACCCTTATGGTAGGACAAAACTCTTTATAGAACAGATTTTGCAGGACATTTATGTGAGTGATAAGACTTATAACATTGCAATTTTAAGATACTTTAATCCAATTGGGGCGCATGACAGTGGGCTTATCGGCGAAGACCCAAATGGCATACCAAACAATCTTCTTCCATATGTTGCAAAGGTGGCGACAGGTAAACTTGAAGTGTTAAGCGTGTTTGGTGATGATTATGACACCAAAGATGGAACAGGCGTGCGTGATTATATCCATGTTGTAGATCTTGCCAAGGGACACTTATCAGCCCTTAAAAAACTTGAAGAAAATTGTGGACTTAAAATATATAATTTAGGTACAGGAGTCGGTTATTCGGTATTAGATATCGTGGAAGCATATAACAAGGTCTGTGGAGGTAAGGTAAAATACAAGTTTGCTCCAAGAAGACCTGGCGACATTGATGTTTGTTATGCAAATGCCGATAAGGCTTTCAAGGAAATGGGCTGGAAGGCAGAACGCGACCTTGAAAATATGTGCATGACAAGTTGGAAATTTGAAAATAATAAATAACATAGGAGAAAAACATGTTTATAGCATTTAGTGGCGTTTCATCAAGTGGTAAAAATACAATTATGAACGAACTTATTGGTCGTAGAGAAGATGTAAAAATATTAGAGAAATCATCTGCGACAACTCGCCCTCCAAGAGAAAGTGACTTTAAATATAATACCTATATATACTTAAATGATGAAGAGTTTAAGAAGGGCATTGAAGAGGGACGTTTCTTTGAATATGAAGATGTTCATGGTCACTATTATGGGACAATACTCTCTGAGCTTGAAAAGGCAAAGGCAGATGACGATATCTTTTATGTCCGAGATATTGATGTTAAAGGTGTTGTAAACTTAAAGAAATTTTTTAATGACAAAATGATTTCAATCTTTTTAGATGCGCCAGATGATGTTTTAAGAGAAAGGCTAAAAAATCGTGGAGATGATGAAAAGGATATAGAAAAGAGGTTGGCAAGGGGAGAGCTAGAACGCTCTTACAAAGGTAATTATGATCTTGTAATAGAAAACCTAGAAATAGACAAAACAATCAAGACGATCAATGAATATTTAGATAATTATCGAAAAAATAGCTAAAAACACAAAAAAATCATACAAATTGTATGATTTTTTATTAATTTAATGCAATTATTAAATATTTTTGTCCTCTTTGCCATTATCAGTTGTAAAAGTATTCTTTTCTTCAAATTCATCTTCACTATTGTTTGTATCAACATTTTCTTCGTACACAAGAGATGAAATGACATTGCTTTCTTGAAGAATTTTATTTTTCATGTAAGGGTCAACTATGCCTTCGCCTTTAAACACCAATGTTTCAAGTCCATTTGAAGATGTCACCATGCCTACACACTCTTGTTTCTTAGCAAGCTCTACAAAATGAGGATCTTGATTTTTGAGATTGTCAATAAGCTCAAATTTGCCAATATGATAGAGCTTTTGATTTATCCTCTTTGTTGCAACCGGATAAGTAGTTCCTTGAAATTCCATTTCGCCTACAAGTCTATCAAAAGTAACAACACGATAAACGTCTTTTGGAATGTCAATAACCTTAATATCGTTTGAATCAAGTGATAATGTCTTTTCAGAAGGTAGAAGATTTTTATTTGTATAAAAAGTTGCATAGTGTTTAATTTCCATGGTGTCCTCCATATTCTTTATTTCATTTTATCACATAGCAAGTAGTTTGTCAATTTAAATTTTGTTAAACATTTAGCATAACTCTAATAAAGTCAATCTAACAATTTTTACCAAATCATCAAGTATAGCCCTAATTCGTCAAATTGTGCCAACATTGACCACAACGAATAATAAACTGACGAGTTATAATTTATTTTGAAATGAAAAATAAAATTATATACATATTAAAATTCTTTGTATTTTTACTTCTCTTCTTTGTGCTTTCAAGGGCAGGAATAAATGGAACTATTTATCCATTCGCTTTTTCTATGATGTTTGCTCTTGCTTGGGCTAATCAAAAGGTGTGGCTTGTAGCTCCTGCTTACTTAATTGGTTCAATCGCAAACAATTATAGCTTTGAGGGAATAATTAGTGCTTTTGTGGTGGTGATATTGTTATTAGTGCCTTATTACATTCATGTAAGCCTCAAAAAGCCTATGACAAAGTGGGAACTTTTTATCTATGCTTTTTTAAGTCAGACAGCTTGGCTTGTATTTGCCATTCTTGGTAATATGGAAATTTACTTTGCCGTGCTTTCACCAATTGTGGGACTTTTTTATCTATTTATCGCTCTTTCTATATTCGAACCTATTATTAAAAGAGGACTTGCCTATAAACTGACATTGCCTGAGGTGGTTTGTGGTGGAGTTATTTTAATGAGCATAGCAAGTGGTCTTGCAGGTTGTGAGATTTATGGCTTTTCACTGCTAAAACTCTTTGTAGCGTTTTCACTTCTTTCAATTTCACAGGTTTCAAGCTCAGGTCGAACAATGATTTTTGCCTCACTTATGGGGCTTGGAGCATTAATTAGTAACAATAATCCTATTTTTGTTGCACCTTTTATCATTTGGGGTCTTGCAGTAATTGCTTTTAAGTTCTCCAATAGAATTTTTCCTGCTTGTGCAATAGTGCTTAGCGAAGTGCTTATAACTTTTTATTTCCAATTATATTATTCGTTTACTATCGTTGGCTTTATGCCGGTAGTTGTAAGTGCTGTGCTTTTCTTGATTGTCCCAAAGACTTTTTATAACGCTTTATCAATTCTGCTTTCAACCGAAAAAGAACGCAGTGCCGTTAAATGTTTACTCAATCGCAATCGTGACATCTTGCAAAGACGATTAAATAAATTGAGTGAAGTCTTTTTTGATATGAATGCAGTTTTCAGAACGCTAATCAAAAAGAGTGCAGGGGAAGAGGAAATTAAAGAAATGTTGTATGAGGAGATAAAGTCCTCAATTTGCAAGAATTGTCCTGAGTTTAAACATTGTCATCGTACTTTCAATGAAGATACTAGGCGAATATTTGTAAACTTAATTTCTATATCACTTGAAAGGGGAAAGATTAATGTTCTTGACCTTCCAAGTTATCTATCTTCAAGGTGTGGAAACTCGGCAAGACTAATTGGCGAGATAAATACCCTTTCAAACCAGTATAAATCTTATTCACAGCTAGTTGGAAATATCGATACAAGCAAACTTTTAATTTCTGATCAACTCGAAGGCATTTCAGGTCTGATGAAAACTCTCGCAAGCGAAGTCGACACGATGATAAGCATGGATACAGGCAGAGAAAAAAGACTACTTGATGAGTTATCTTCAAATAACATCATATGTACAGATGCTGTTGTGTACGAAAAAGACGCACGAACCATGATGACAACCCTCGTAGTCCGAGATGAAGATGTAAACAAACTTAAATTGCAGGGGATAACTTCCAAAATTTGTGGTCAAAAGATGGCTATATATGATGTTTATCCTACCGAGCGAGCAGGCCTTATGTCTGTTAATTTAAAGACAGCTCCAAGATATGATTGCATTTTTGGTCTTGCAAATACTCCAAAAGGTGGAAGCACGGTGTCCGGTGACAGGCATTGCATTGAAAGACTTGACGGTGATAGATTTATTTTTGCCATTTGTGACGGCATGGGCAGTGGAGTACAGGCTGGAAATAAAGCTGAAACAGCAATCGGACTTATTGAAAATTTCTATAAGGCTGGCTTTGAAAGTGAGATAATTCTCTCTTCTGTCAATAGACTTATGAACCTCGAAAGCTCTGAAATATTCTCAACAATAGATATTGCAATAGTTGATTTAAAAGACGGAATAGCCGATTTTATTAAAATGGGTGCGTCAAGTTCATATATTAGAGGTGATGAAGGCTGTAATATTATAGAATGCTCAGCTCTTCCAATGGGCGTATTAGACAATGCCAAAGCAATAACAAAAAAAGTAGTCCTAAACGACAAAGACTACATAATTTTATGCTCTGATGGAATAAACGACGCTTTCAGCTCTGACGGTGATTTTAGAGATTTCTTGCTTACAATAAAAGGTCAAAATCCACAAGAGTATGCCGACCAAATTTTAGCCAAAGCTCTGTCAATAAATAATGGCTATGCAGTTGACGATATGACAGTGCTTGTTATAAAGATTTTTTAGACAATATCGTCATCATAAATGATTTCTAGAACAAATTCAAGTAGTCGTAGTTCTCTTTCATACATGTGGTCAACAAAAAGTAAATCATATTTATAAAAAAGTTCCTTTTGCTCATTATTAAAACTTTCAAGCAGTTTATGAGATAATGTGTCTATTTCCTCAGGTGCTTGATAATGTTTTTCCATATTAAGTTTAATATAACATTCATATATTATCTTTGCGATTTCTTTCATTTTGCCTCCTTTTGTAGAATTATATATCTCCATTTGTAGAATGTCAAACAAATTTCAACATTTGTAGATAAAATATCATTAGGAGTTATAATGAGTAAATTTAGTGAAAGATTAAAAGAATTAAGAGAAGAAAAAGGATTAACGCAAGCTCAATTAGCAAAAGAAGTAAAACTATCACACTCTGCGATAGGGCATTGGGAAACAAATCATAGAGTTCCAAATTTAGACGCAGTTATTAAACTCGCTGAATATTTTAAAGTTACAGTAGGATATATGGCAGGAGTTGAGGATTAATTAACAACCTACCGAAAAACGTCGCAACCGAAAAATTAAAAACTTTTCTTGCTGTGTTAACTGAAAACACCACAAAACAAGTCATTTAGGTTTACTAAACTCCTTGCTTTATGGTATTTTCGAGCCTTGCCTTGCTTGTTTTTCGGCAGGTTGTTGGTTTGGCTACATTCTAAGAGTGATTTTATTTCAATATACAAATTATTTGTTTGCTTTTTCTTTTAAAAAAAGTTATACTTTATTTGTTAAGGAGAAACATGGAACATCTTGCACTATATCGTAAATATCGTCCATCTACTTTTGATGAAGTTGTTGGACAAGAGCATATTACACGTGCTTTAAAAAATCAAATTGCAACTGGCAATGTCGGACATGCCTATCTTTTTACTGGCTCTCGTGGAATTGGTAAGACTTCTATTGCAAGAATACTTGCAAGAGCTGTCAACTGCCTTGATAATCAAAATGGTTCTCCATGTGGCAAATG
>CARBWQ010000049.1 GCA_948949055.1 uncultured Eubacteriales bacterium
ATGTTCTTTTCATTAGTTCTTTGTCTACCAAGTTCATTATCAATTCTACGAAGATCATCTTCAAGAGAACTAATTTTTGTCTTTGCTTCGGCAATTTCTACCTTAACAGCTAAAATGTTACTATTTATTTGATCACGTTTGTTTCTCAAAGCTTCGAATTGTTCTTTTTTCTCTCTAATAAGCTCATCTGCATCATCTTTATTTCCTGACAATGCTGATTCAATCTTTTCAGAACGAGAAAGTTCTTCACTAATCAAATTTATTTTGTTATTAACTGTAACAGATTCCATCTCAGCAACTTTTAAGTTATCCTCTGCTTCTGCAAGAGTCGATTGATACTTATCAAGTTTTTCTCTATATGAAGCGATTACAACATCAAAATTATTCTTCTTTTCAGTAAGCATTGTAAACTCTGCTTTACTTTGAGTGAGATTATTTGTCAGTTTTGTTTCTTCAACTTCAATTTCTTTGAGTCTTGTTTCAAGTTTGGCAATATCAACGCCAAGGTTTTCAATTTCTCTTTCTCTTCCCATAAGATTTGAAGATTCAGCTTTTTTACTTCCACCAGTAAGAGAACCTTGTGGATTGACGATATCGCCTTCTAGTGTAACTATTCTAAATGAATATCGAGTTGATTTAGCAAGAGAAACTGCTGTTTCAAGGTTATCAACAATAACTGTGCCACCTAAAAGATTGCTAACTACACTAAAAATACTTTTATCAAAATCAACAAGCTCACTTGCAAGACCATAGCAACCATTCTTTCCACTGATAAGAGTCTTATCGAAATCCCTCTTTTTCATAGAGGTAATAGGAAGGAAAGTTGCACGTCCAAAAGAGTTATCTTTTAAGAATTTGATTAATGCCTTAGCACCATCTTCATCATAGGTTACTACATTTTGTAAACTTCCACCGAGAGCGACTTCAATGGCAGTTTCAAACTTTTCAGGAACTTTAATCAGTGAAGCAACTACGCCCACAATCTTATTCTTGATAGCTGGATTTCTATCACCCTCTTTTAAAAGTTTTTTTACAGCATAAGAATAACCTTCATATTCATTTTGAAGATCTGTGAGAAGTTTTTTTCTGTTTTCATAGACCTTTATTTGAGTAATAGTGTTGGCTTTTTCACTTTCAAGTTCTTTGATTTTTCTCTCTTGAATATAATTTTGACTTGCAAGAGCATCAGCTTTAACTTTTAAATTGTTAAGTTCGGCTTCTTTTTCTTCAAGTTCTTTTCTAGTATCAATATAACTTGTTTCATTCTCTTTTCTCTTCGCTTCAAGAGAGCTAATATCATCTTTTAGGTTTGAGAGATTTGAGCTAAGCAGTTCTTTTTCAGCCATAAGTCTTGAAACTGAACTCTTAATATCGCTAAGAGAACCTAATGTTTCTATTACTTTTTGTTGACTTTGACCAGCTTCATCCTCGCTTAAAGTAAGGTCATTAGCTATTTTTAAATAACTTTCTGATAATTCATCAAAAGATTTTTCAAGAGCTTCAAGATCAACTTTCAGTTTAGATAATTGTTCTTCCTTTTTAGCCCTCTCTTCACTTCCAATTTCAATTGCTTTTTCACAATTTGTTTTATCAAGATTTAATCTATCGTTCTCTTTTAATGTGAAATTTACCCTTTCACGAGCAAGCTTTGTTTCACCCTCCTGCTTTTCAAGATTTACAGTCAGTTCAAGAATCTTTTCATTGAGAGCAGATAAAACTTTATCAAAATTTTCAAGTTCAAACATGCACTTATCATAACTTGTATTTGCATTATTAAGATCACCCTCTCTTTGAGCAAGTTGTCTATTTATTGCATCAAGTTTTAAATTTATTGCGTCTTTTACATTGTTTGCATTTTCATATTGATAGATATAAGCATTGACTTCTAAGTCTTTTAAAGTGCCTTTGTATTCTAGATATTTTTTAGCATTTTCAGCCTGTTTTTTAAGAGGACCCATCTGCCTTTCAATTTCAGAAAGAATATCTTTAACACGTGTCAAGTTATCATTCGTTCTTTCAAGCTTACGTTCTGCCTCTCTCTTATCATTTTTATATTTTGAAATACCTGCTGCATCTTCAAACATAGCTCTTCGATTTTCTGGCTTAGAATCAACAAGTTCGGTAACTTTACCCTGACTTACTACTGAATAACCATTTTTACCTAAACCACTATTATATAAAAGGTTGGTAATATCTTTAAGATGACAGGTATTTCTATTTATAAGATATTCACTTTCACCTGAACGATAAAGCTTTCTTGTAATTGCAAGTTCATCATAGTCAAAGTTAAAAAATCTAGTAGAATTGTCAAAAGTCAAAGTCACTTCGCAGTAAGAAAGACTTTTTCTCTTTTCTGTACCATTAAAGATAACATCCTGCATACTATCACCACGAAGAGTTTTGGCACTTTGTTCACCTAAAACCCATCTAATAGCGTCTGAAACATTACTTTTTCCACATCCGTTTGGTCCTACGATTGCCGTAAAGTTATCGCCAAATTCAATTACTGTCCTTTCTGCAAAGGACTTAAAACCAACCATTTCTATTTTCTTAAAAATCATTTTATCCTCTCGTCAATTTTTTATTTACTCATTAATTAAAAATAATTTATCTATTGCAACTTTTGCCGACATTTGTTCTGCTTCCTGTTTGCTTTTTCCATATCCAGTAGAAATTTCATCTTCATCCATGTAGAATGTTGATACAAACCCGTCATCATGACTTCTAGTATCGTAACTCATTTTGCATTTAAAGTTGCCTTGAATCAGTTCTTGTAATTTTGATTTATAATTATCGTCGGTGACGTTTTTATAATTTTCCAAGTCAAAATGTTTGTAAATAAACTTTTTAGCCTGTCCAAGTCCCCCATCAAGATATATGCCAGCGATAATTGCTTCTATTATATCAGCTTTGACTGATTTAGCAATCTCACCTTGACAACTTTTGCCAAGTTTAACAGCTGATGAAAGTTCTAGTCTATCAAATATTTTTGAAAGATAGTTTTCTGAAACATAGTGACTTCTAAGCACACTTAACTTACCTTCATTTTCATTACAATTCAGATAAAAATATTCTCCAACTAGAAAATCTAATATGCTATCGCCTAAAAACTCTAAACGCTCATAATTGTTTTCTGACTTAGAACTATGAGTTAAAGCACGTTCCAATAGGCTCTGGTCTTTAAATTTATAAAACAAATTTTTCATTTTATAATACTGCCTCATCATTCTTTTCGATATTTAATTTTGCTAACGCCTCTTCAATCTTGTTTATAAGCTTGCTGTCATTTAAAACAATTGTTTGTTCAATTGAAGCACAAATATTATTTCTCTTACATGAGCCATGGTTTTTAACTACAAGTTTTTTACAACCCAAAAGTGGAGAACCACCATGCTTATTCAAGATATCAATTCGACCTTTCAATTCTTTAAAGGTTTTCTTCATGAAAATGTAACCTATCTTACTCCAAAAATGTGACTTAATGCTATGTTTCATAAGTGATAGAACAGCCATAACTGCCCCTTCTGTACCCTTTAATAGTGCATTACCTGCAAAGCCATCGGCAACCATAACATCAACATCTCCACTCATGAAATCTCCACCTTCCTTATTGCCTATAAAGTTTATTGGAGCACCCTTTAAAAGTGGAAAGCTTTCTTTTGCGAGTTCATTTCCCTTACCCTCTTCTGAGCCATTATTTAAAAGTGCCACTCGTGGATTTTCTTTATTGTAGATAATAGAATAATATGCAGAACCCATAAGAGCAAAATGTAGAAGATTAATAGGTTTGCAATCAATATTAGCACCACTGTCTATGATTATAACATCACTGCTTTTTTTAGTAGGAAGTATTGGTGCAAGGGCTGGTCTAGATATTCCCTTAATTCTACCAATTTTCATTATTGCACCTGCTAGAACTGCACCTGTACTACCTGCTGATACAAGACCTATAACATCATCTCTTTCTTTCAAAATGTCATAAGCTCTTACAAGAGAAGAGTTTTTCTTTTGTCTAATTGCAAGAGTTGGATGATCTTCATTTTTAATAATTTCATCAGCATCAATAATTTCAATTCTATTCTGATAGCCCTCAATCATAGGTTTTAAAGTTTCTTCTTTTCCACATAAAATGACTTCAAGCTCTTTTATTTTATTTAATGCAAGTTTCACACCTTCTACAATTTCTAGTGGTGCATTATCTCCACCAAAAGCGTCAACCACAACTTTCATAACATTTTCCCTTTATTTATAATTATAATAACATATATACTATATCAAATTATTTCAAATTTTGCAATAAAAATTTTTATATTGTTTTTAATTTAAATTTTAACTAAATATTGTATTATGTCTAACATAACAACTACAATATATTGAATATAAAAACTTACTAAAAAAAAGTCCTTAGGTTTAGCCCAAGAACTTTATTCAATTATTTATTTTCTTCTTTTTTCTCTATAATGGTTTCACCCTTATATGTCCCACACTTCTTACAAACTGTATGAGGTTTTTTCATCTCATGACATTTTGGACATTCTACAAGTGTTGGAGCAACTGCAACTGAATTAGCTGAGTGTCTTGAATTTCTTCTTGCTTTTGAAACCTTATGCTTTGGAACTGCCATTTTTTCCTCCTTCAAAAATCATCGTGCTGGTTTATTATATCAAATATAAATTAATTTGTCAAGCATTTTAAATAACAATATTATTGTTTTTATATGTTAAATTTTATTTTACTAGTGCCTTTGTATCTCTTGCAATAAGAAGCTCTTCATCAGTAGGAATTCTAAATACGCGAATTTTAGAATTTGGTGTACTGATTTCTTCTGCTGTTCCCCTAGCAAGATGATTATTCTTTTCTTTGTCTATTTCTATTCCACAATATTCCATACCTTCAAGCGCGCCCTCTCTAAGGTCTTCTTGGTTTTCACCAATTCCACCTGTAAAGACGATTGCATCTGCACCACCAAGCACTGCTAGGTATGAACCAATATATTTCTTAGTTTTATAAATAAGCATATCAAGTGCCAGTCTTGCCCTTTCGTTTCCTTCATTGATTGCTGAATTAATTTCACGCATATCACTTGATACACCACTAACTCCAAGAATACCACATTCTTTGTTTAGATAGTTGAATATCTCGCTACAAGTTAAACCTTTCTTATCTGCAAGATAACTATAAACACTTGGATCAATATCACCTGAACGAGTTCCCATAATAAGGCCTTCAAGAGGAGTAAGTCCCATTGTTGTATCAATACTCTTACCATTCTTTACAGCTGTTATTGAAGAGCCATTTCCTACATGGACTGTTATTACATTTACATCCTCAACATTTTTTCCTAAAAGTCTTGCTACTTCCCCTGTTACATATCTATGACTTGTACCATGGAAGCCATATCTGCGAATGTGATATTTTTCAGAGTCTTCATATTTTATACCATATGTGTATGCTTTTGCTGGCATTGTTGCATGGAAAGCTGTATCAAATACTGCAACTTGTGGAATATTTGGCATTACTGTCAAGCAACCTTGAATTCCTGCCAAATTAGCTTTTGCATGGAGTGGAGATAAATCTTTAAGTGAATTTATCATTTCAATAACTTTTTCGTCTATTAATACACTTTTATCAAATAGCCAACCACCTTGAACAACTCTATGACCAACTGCACCAATTTCATCAACAGACTTTATCACACCCTCTTTTTCATCAGTAAGTATTTCAAAAACCTTTTGAACAGCAATTGTATGATCAGGCATAGCAATTGAAACTTCTTTTTTATCGCCAGTTGTCTTATATCCAATAAAAGAACCTTCTAGACCAATTTTTTCACAATTTCCCTTTGCAATCACTCTTTCATCTTCCATATCAAACAATTGGAATTTTAAAGATGAACTTCCTGCATTTATAACTAAAACTTTCATTTATTTTTCCTCCTTTTTTGATTGAAGAACTGTAACTGCTGTCATAGCTACAATATCTTCTGCTGTACAGCCTCTTGAAAGATCGTTGATTGGCTTATTTAATCCTTGTAGAGTAGGTCCAATTGCATTTACTCCACCCATATATTGCATAGCTTTATAACAAATATTTCCACTATTAAGATCTGGGAAAATAAGAATATTAGCATCGCCTTCAAGAGGACTATTAGGACATTTTTGCTTTTGAACTCTTTTTACCATGGCTGCATCAAATTGAATTTCTCCATCACAAGCAATTCCTGTCTTTTTAAACTTTTCATAAGCTTTCTTTACAACTTCCAAGCTGTCATCTTGTGCTGAGCCTTTTGTTGAGAATGACAAGAATGCTACCTTAGGATCATCAAATCCAAGAGATTTGTAAGTTTCTACGCTCTGACAAGCAATTTGGTAAAGTTCATCTTCATTTGGATGCATTATAACGCCACAATCTGAAAGAATCAAGCATTTATCACCCAAGAATTTATTGTTGCCAAACATTATAAAGCAAGAAGAAACAATGCCACCTTTTTGTTTTGCCTTAATTATTTGAAGAGCTGGTCTAACAGTATTTGCAGTAGAAGCCTCAGCTCCTGCAACCATACCATCTGCATAACCACATTCAACTAATAGTGTTGCAAAGTAATAAGGATCTTTTGCAAGTTCATCTGCCTCTTCAATAGTCATAC
>CARBWQ010000050.1 GCA_948949055.1 uncultured Eubacteriales bacterium
TAAGCCCTGATAGCTCAGTCGGTAGAGCAAAGGACTGAAAATCCTTGTGTCGGTGGTTCGATTCCACCTTAGGGCACCAAAAAGTGCACGAAGTGGAGAGAACCTCAAATCTCTTGAAAGTAAGGGTTCGATTCCACCTTAGGGCATCAAAAAGTGCACGAAGTGGATAGAACTTGAACAATAAAATGTTAGAATTCTATTCCATTTAGAGTACCATAAGACCAAATGGCTAAATTCAAAAGGACACTATGCTGGTGTGGCTCAATGGTAGAGCAGCTGACTTGTAATCAGCAGGTTGAAGGTTCGATTCCTTTCACCAGCTCCAAAAAAGCACCTTTAAGGTGCTTTAAATTTATGGGTAGGTTGCAGAGCGGCCAAATGCAACGGACTGTAAATCCGTCGACTTCGTCTTCGATGGTTCGAATCCATCCCTGCCCACCAAAATCGCTATAACCCTTATAAATAAAGGGGAGTAGCGATTTTTTTTTAATGTTAAAATATATTGATTTTATTTTATACTATTTTGTTTTATAAAGATTAAAATTATAAGTGTTACTTAATATTATAAAAATCTTTTAAAATAATCTAAAAATTCAAAATAAAAAAAGACAATGTAAAGTGTCTTAAAAAACATTGTCTTTCCTATGTAACTGCTTATATCTAAGCAGTTGTTTGTATTATACAATATTTATTTACAAAAGTAAAGTATTTTTTTACAAAATTATTAAAAATTTAAAAATATTTTATAAAAACCAAATATATAAGGGGGATTTGATGCTTAAAGTAGAAAAATAAGTCATAATTAAACCCCTAAGTTAATTACGTAGGGGTGCTTTATTTATTTCCTTTTTTTCTCTTTGTGACGTTTGTCATTGATTAATTCTAATGCTTTTTCATCTATTAATGTTATTCTTTCTTCTTTGGCTAGTTTTACCATTTGAGTTAGGGCAGATTTTAAGAAAATTCTTGGTATTTTGGTTAATTTTTGGCAAGCTTGTTCGGTAAACTTTACTTCTGGGTCTATTCTAGAAGAAGCGTATATTACTGAGCTTATATCTCCTTCTTTTGCTTGTATTTTTTCAGGAATAGGTTTTGAAAATTTTGTATACCAAAAATTTGTGCTATCTCTATATCCATAATCGACAGGAATTCTTGGAAAGTTTTTTGCTTTAACACCATTAATAATTGTATTGTAATATTTTTCTATCATCAAAATTTTATCAATTTTTAAAATGAAGTGTGCACCGAATTTGCTTGTAATGCCATTAAAGTTTCTATAAGGGGGATTATAGCCGTCTAGATTACCTGGTTTATCGTTGAAAGCTTCTTCAAGAGAGTCATCCCAAGTGCATTCAAAAACTTGAAAAGAATCTTTTATAATTTGTGGTCTATCTTTGCTGATATTACTATCTACTAGATTGAATAAGCAATTTTTCATTTTTTCTTCTGTTGTATCTCCTGGAAATCCTAGTCTTACAGCTTCCTTGAAATATTTTCTTTTATCAGTTATAAAATTTAATGATGCTTTTTTAGTACGTAAAATGTTTTGTGCTGTGTTTGAATTGTTTCTACATTCTAGTATCATCGCGTAATAATCTTTTCCTGCTACATAATAAGGAAAACACAATGAATAAGCTCCTAAATTGGTTTTACCACTTTCAGATATAGTTCCTATCAATATTGTAGGCATAGGATAAAAAGCTGATGTTTGATAAAAATTATCTACAATTCTTAAATCTTTAAAATCGTCCATAGTTTACTTATTATCTTTTAAATTCTTATATATTATATGATTATAAGAAAATGTTGATAATTTGTAAAATTTTTAAAAGTTTTTATTTGATTTAATTTAATAATTAGTCTATAATTTCAGTTAGGAGATAATATGATTAGAAAAGCTATATTAGTAGTGGGTGGAAGCAGTGATATTGGCAAAGCAATAATAAAAAGATTTGCTGAAAATGGTTTTGATATATATGCTACTCAAAGAAATGGTTCTTTGCATGATGTTGAAGAGGTATGTAAAGAAAAAGGTGTGGATTTAAAAACTTTTAATTTAGATGTTAAAGATTTAAATGCGATGTCTGGTTTATTTCAAAAGCTGAAAGAAGATGGAGTTTATTTGGATTGCGTTGTATATTGTGCTGGACTTTCTCTTGATGAAAAATTGCTAATGGATGAGAGTTGTGAAAATATAGCAGAAATTATAGATGTAAATCTTAAAGGTGCAGTATATTGTGGCAGGGAATCTATGAAATATTTTTGTAATCTTAAACATGGCTCTATAATTTTTATTTCTTCATTGTATGGTATTTATGGTGGATCATGCGAAAGTGTTTATTCGGCGACTAAGGGAGGACTTATTGCTCTCACCAAATCTTTATCACAAGAATGTGGAGGTTTTAATGTACGAGTAAATTGTATTGCGCCAGGTTATATTAATACTAAGATGACTGAGAGATATAATAATGAAGATAAATTGGCAATTAAATCTGTTACGCCTCTTAAACGGTTGGGTGAACCAGATGATATCGCAGGTGTAGTGAAATTTCTTTCTGGTGATGATTCTGCGTTTATTACAGGTGAAACGATAGTGGTTTCGGGAGGAGCAGTTAGATATTAAGAAGACTAAGATAAAGAAAAGGTAAAAATACCTTTTCTTTTTTTATTTGTGGATATTCGCCGAAATCATCTAAATTTTGCATGTTTCTATATGTTAACATTTTTCTATCAAATAAAAGCTGTCTAGGAGGAAATATGCGAATTAAAAGCAAAGTTTATAATGGCACATTATATGTCGTTTTGTGTGGAGAACTTGATGAACATTCAGCTAGTCATACAAGAATAACGCTGGACGATATTTTTGCCGGAGGGGATTTTAATCAAATAATAATAGATTTGTCTGAACTTGAATTTATGGATAGTACTGGAATTGGTGTTCTGATAGGTCGTTACAAAAAAATGAAGACGAGAAATATTCCTATTTTTATTTGTAACCCTTCAAAACATGCTGAAAAGATATTTAAGATGACTGGGCTTTATGAAATTATGCCTAAAATTGTTTAAAGGAGAGAATATGGTTAAATCAAATTTTATGGAAGTGAATTTTAAAGCTTTATCAATTAATGAAGGCTTTGCAAGAATTTGCGTAGCAGGGTTTTGTGTACAACTTAATCCATCAATAGATGAATTGAATGACATCAAAACTGCTGTTTCGGAGGCTGTAACTAATTGTGTTGTTCATGCCTATCCAAAGCAAGGTGGCATTATTAATATGCGTTGTGAAATCGAAGGAGATAGCATAAAAATTGTTATTAAAGATTTTGGAGTTGGAATAAAAGATATCGAAAAGGCGAGAGAGCCTTTCTTCACTACAAAACCTAGCGAAGAGCGAAGTGGAATGGGCTTTGCTGTTATGGAAAGTTTTATGGATAGTGTAGAAGTTTCAAAAAATGAAGAGGGAGGCACTACTGTCACAATGTATAAGCAGGTAATCAGTGCTTTGCAGGTGGGCAATGCTTGATAACGCCTCAATTTTGCTATTGGTCGAAAAAGCTCAACAGGGCGATCAAGAAGCAAAATCGGTGCTAATAGAGGAAAATTCGCCACTCATAAAAAGCGTAATCAAACGTTTTCGAGATAAGGGTGTTGAGTATGATGATTTATATCAAATTGGTTGTATGGGTTTTTTAAAAGCTATTAAAAACTTTAACCCAGAATTTGGTGTAAAATTTTCAACCTATGTTGTACCTATGGTGATTGGAGAAGTTAAAAGATTTATGAGGGATGACGGCTCGATTAAGGTTTCTCGTGCTTTAAAGTCCTTAAATCTGCAAATTAATCGATATGTAGAAGGGTTTTGTCATGATAATCAGCGTTCGCCAACGATAGAAGAACTTTCTAAACATTTTAATGTTGATCAGCAGGAGATTGTTTTAGCTATGGATTCGGCGAAAATGCCTCTTTCTTTGTATACGCCTATTGAAGATGATTCAGAAAGTCTGGCATTAATAGATAGAATTGAGTCGCAAGAAGATGAGAACGGAAAAATGCTTGATAATTTTGCTTTGACTGAACTTGTGAAAAGACTTGATTATAGAGATCGAAAGATTATATTATTAAGGTATTATTTTGATAAAACCCAAAGTGAAATTGCAAAAGAACTTAATATTTCGCAGGTGCAAGTTTCAAGATTGGAAAATAAAATACTAAATACTTTGCGAAATAAATTGACATTATAAAAAAGCGATTGTACAATCGCTTTTTTAGTTTTTGTTGTCATCTAAAATTTCTTCGTTTATTATATTGTTATCATCTTGTGTTGCAGTGTCGTCATATTTAACTTCGGCATTCACTGGAATTTCATTATGATCATTATAATTGCCATAATTGTATATGTTTGGATTTAATCGGTATGTGTCGATGTTTCTATTGAATGGATAGAAGGTGTCTGTATTTCGTGTTGGATTAAATTGAAAACCATTTGTTAAACCATTATAGCCAAAGGTGTTATATCCATTAAATCCGTTAAAACCATTATTAAATCTGCCGAACATAAAGTTATTGCCAGAATAGGGATTGTTGTAGTTATAGGCGTTGTATCCAAAATTATTATAAGGGGCAATGTATGGTCTGCTGAAATAATTTTGATTGTTGAAATTTGGATTGATAGGATAGTTGTTATTGTTGATATAATTGTTTAATCGTTGTTTATTTTCTGATATTTTTTCGTAAGGACTATAACTATCTATATTTTTTTTGAAAAATCTTTCTTCCTTCTTTTTCTCTTTGTTTTGTGTTGAATTTTCATTGTTTGTGCTTTCAGATTGTTTAATTTCTGGAACTTCTTCAATTTCGTTTACTATTGGATTGAAATTTGTTGTATTATTATCGCTTTCTGTAATATTTGATGTGTCATTTTTTTCATCGTTGACGATATAGTCTTTGAACACAATTTGATAAGTTTGAGTGAGGTCATTATATAAATTACAAAGGCAGATAAATCTTTCATTCATTATGTTGTAAAGTGTGAGATAGGAGCTTTCTATACTTTCTGTAAGTTCATTTGTTTTTTTAGTGTTCTTTTTTATTTCGTTAACAATATTTTTGACGTTTGCTTTGGTATTTTTAAGTTGCAGAGAGTATCTTTTTAAGTCATTAGCGAGAGATAAAATTGCTTTGTTTTCATTCTTAGTTAATTTTAGTTCATCAAAAGAGTAGGATTTGATATAAGCATTTAGTGCTAAAACTTGATGTCTAATTTCATCTTCTCTAATCATGTTGTTGTATGATAATATCTTATAATTTTGTAGGTTATCTAGGCTTGTTCTAGAAGTGTTGTAAAATGAGGAGGGACTTACATCAGCTACTTCGCTAGTATTTGTTGAACTGACTATTTGAGCAACATTGTCAAGCTGGGAAGTTAATTGTGTTAGTGCTTTTGTATTATTGCTTGAACATCCAATCATTGTAACAGCAATTAAAATTATAAGAAAAGAAAGTGTAAGTTTTTTCATTTTTCCTCCTATTGCAAAAATAAAGTGCTAATTTAGTGTGTTCAGTGATAATCATTTTATACCTTTATGTTTATCTTTAAAAAAGCTGTCAATAATTAATCAGGAGATTATTTATGGACGATAAAAAAAGAAATGAAGGTTATAACAAGTATGTAAAAGCAAAGATACCTAAAACTAGACCTTGGCCAAGTCTATTCAATTCCTTTTTAGTGGGAGGAATTATTTGTTGTCTGGGACAGGGCATTAATGATTTGATATTGTTGTGGTTCCCAAATATGGCAGAGCAAACTGCGTGGGCGTTTACTTTGATTTGCTTAATCTTTTTAGCATCATTCCTTACAGGAATTGGTGTTTATGACAAAATCGGAAAGTTTGCAGGTGGTGGATCTATTGTTCCTATTACTGGATTTTCAAATTCGATAACTTCGCCAGCACTTGAATTTAAACATGAAGGTATTATATATGGTATTTGTGTAAAAATGTTTACTATTGCTGGACCGGTAATTGTTGTAGGTATAATTTCAAGTATAGCTGTTGGGCTAATATATTTGTTTATCTAATGAGGTGATTAATGGGTAAAAGTCAAACGATAGTTTTTAAAAATAAGCCAGTTATTATTGGTAGCTACTCCATAGTTGGACCGAAAGAAGGTAAAGGTAACTTTGGACCTTATTTTAATTATGTTATGAAAGATGACACCTTTGGTGAAAAGTCATATGAAAAAGCAGAGAAGAAAATGCTTGAAAGTGCAATTGTTGGTGCTATTGAAGATGCTAAGATTAAACCAAAGGACGTTCAATTAATTTTAGCAGGAGATTTGTTGAATCAAATTATCTCTTCATCTTATGCTGCACGAAACTTTGACGTGTCTTTTCTTGGACTTTTTGGTGCTTGTTCTACTATGGCTGAGAGTTTGGCAGTAGGATCGTCTTTTATTGATTCTAAACATTTTCAAAAGGTTGTATGTGCGACAGGCTCTCACTTTTCAACTGCTGAAAGACAATTTAGATTTCCTCTTGAACTTGGGAATCAAAGACCTC
>CARBWQ010000051.1 GCA_948949055.1 uncultured Eubacteriales bacterium
TTTCTTTTAAAATGCTCTTAGCAATTTCCTGCTTTTCCTTAGACATATTCAAATCTTCAAAAAATGGAAGCAGTTCACTTACAGACATATTGCAAAGCTGTGCTATATCTTTTCCTTTTATCTTAACTGACAACGCACTTTCGTTCAATCTTTTCCCTTTACAAGTTGGGCAGTCCATTTCATGAACAAACTTTCCTATTTCAAATCTGATAAAATCACTTTTAGTTTCAGCAAGACGTCTTTTCAGATTATTTATTATACCTTCAAAAGATAATGCTTTTTTGCCATTAAAATGTTCAAAAGTTTTATTTTGCTTTTCATTGTCATAAATTTCAAGTTTTTCGCCATTATTTCCATATAGCAAAATATCTATATGTTTCTTTGGCAAATCTTTGAGAGGTTTATCAAGATCAATTCCATATTTCTTCGATAAAGCAACAAAGTATCTAGTAGCAAGGCCACCATTGTCCATTCGCCAACCAGATAAATTCAATGCCCCTTCTCTTACCGACAAATGACTATCTCTTAAAACAATTGCCTCGTCAATATCAGAATATGTTCCAAGACCAGCACATGTAGGACAAGCTCCATAAGGTGCATTGAAGGAAAATAGTCTTGGGGTGATTTCTTCAAGAGTCCAACCACAATGAGGACATGCATAATTGGTACTGAAAAGAATTTCTTCGCCCTCTTTATCAATAATCACCAACCCCTCTGCCAGTTTAACTGCCGTTTCAATAGAATCTGTAAGTCTAGCTGTTATACCATCTTTAAGAACTATTCTATCAATAACCACACTGATATTGTGTTTAATATTTTTATCAAGAGTTATCTCTTCATCAAGCGAATAAATGCTACCGTCAACTTGAACCCTAACAAAGCCTGATTTTTTATAACTTTCAAAGGCTTTAACAAAAGCGCCCTTTTGTCCTCGTACTGTTGGTGCTAAAATAGTAATCTTTGTACCTTTTTCATAACCCTCAACAGCATCAACTATTTGATCAACTGTCTGTTGCTGGATAGGTTTATTACAATGTGGACAGTATGGTGTTCCAACTCTTGCAAACAAAAGTCTAAGATAATCATAAATTTCAGTAACAGTTCCCACCGTAGACCTAGGATTATGGTTTGTAGTCTTTTGGTCAATGGATATTGCCGGACTTAGTCCCTCAATAAACTCTACATCAGGTTTTTGCGCTTGACCTAAAAACTGACGAGCATATGAAGAAAGACTTTCCACATAACGCCTTTGACCTTCTGCAAAAATAGTGCCAAAAGCAAGACTAGACTTACCTGAGCCACTGACACCAGTAAAAACGATTAATTTATTCTTAGGGATTTCAAGATCCACACTTTGCAAGTTATTTTCTCTTGCACCTTTTATAACAATTTTCTCTATCATGCATTAATTATACCACTTTTTTATCTGTTTTAGCAACAAAAGACAAGAATTTTTCGCTAAGATGTATTTTAAATTGACATTATCAAAAAAAGTGATAAAATTAATTTATATGATTATTTGAGGTAAAAATGAAAACATATTTCACGTCTGACACACATTTTGGAAGCGATAGAACATTAAAGTTTAGCTGTCGCCCATATTCAAACGTTAAAGAAATGGACCAATCAATTATAGATAACTGGAATCAGCTAGTAAAAAGTGATGACTTTGGACATATTCATGAGAAATGTCTTGTAAAACAATTTGGATTAAATGTTGGCATGGATTGACATTATTTCAAACCAGCAACCATTGAAACAATACTTTTCTATAAAAATGCTATTAAAAATCACTATGACGAAGATGTTTTTATTAAAAATCTTTAATTCTTTATTTTATAAACATAAAAAAGCAACCTTTTAAGGTTGCTTAATTTTTATTTACCATTTAGTCGTTTTCGGAGTTTTTGAATTTGATTTCTAAGTTCAATCGCCCTTTCAAAATCAAGAGCTCCCGATGCAACCTTCATCATTGCAGTGAGTTTTTCAATCTGAGCAGGTATTTCATCTTTTCTGAGTTTTGTATCGGATACCTTTTTAGTTATTTCAAGGCTATTTCTTATATCCTTAATGATTGTTTGAGGTACGATTCCATGTTTATTATTAAATTTCTCTTGAATCTGTCTTCTCTCCATTGTTACCTCAATTGCCCTCTTCATTGAGTCCGTAACAACGTCTGCAAACATGATCACATGACCATTCGCATTTCTTGCAGCTCTTCCAATTGTCTGTATTAAAGCACCTTCACTTCTTAAAAAGCCCTCTTTATCAGCATCAAGAATACAAACAAGTTCTACCTCTGGCATATCAAGTCCCTCACGCAAAAGATTTATTCCCACAAGCACATCAAACTCACCTGCTCTTAAACCATTTACAATTTCTACTCTTTCCATAGTATCAATCTCAGAATGCATATATTTAGTTTTAAAATTATGTTCCTGTAAATAAATTGTTAAGCTTTCTGCCATCTTCTTTGTAAGAGTTGTAACAAGCACCCTTGCCCCTCTTTTTATAGTCTTATCAATTTCTACCATCAACTCTTCAATCTGATTTTTGATTGGTCTAACTTCAATTAATGGATCAAGCAGACCTGTCGGTCTGATGACTTGTTCTACTACTTGACCGGCATGTGCAAGCTCATATTTAGCTGGCGTAGCTGAAACATACATGACTTGACCTAATTTGCTTTCAAATTCATCAAAAGTCAAAGGTCTATTATCTCTTGCAGCCTCCAATCTAAAACCAAACTCAACAAGAGATTGCTTTCTAGCTTTATCGCCATTATACATTGCTCTAATTTGTGGCAAAGTCATGTGGCTTTCATCTATTATTGTCAAAAAGCCCTTAGGGAAATAATCAATTAACGTATAAGGAGCTTCACCAGGTTTTCTTCCATCGAAATAACGTGAATAATTTTCAATTCCACTACAATATCCAACCTCTCTCATCATTTCCATGTCATAAGCCACTCTTTGACCTATTCTTTCAGCCTCGATTAGTTTTCCATTATCTTCAAATTCTTTTATAGCAAGTTCTCTATCCTTCTCTATCTGACTCAACGCATTTTCCATTCTGGCTTTACCCACAGCATAATGAGTTGCCGGATAAATAGCAACATGTTTAAGCTCGTTGATTAAATTTCCACTTACTGGCTCAAAATTGTAAATCTTTTCAATTTCATCACCAAAAAACTGAACTTTTATTGCAAGTTCTGATTGATTGGCAGGGAATATATCCAGAGTATCACCTTTGACACGAAAAGTGGATCTTTTAAAGTCAATATCATTTCTCATATACTGAATGTCTATAAGTTTGGATATAACCTCATCTCGATCGACAAAATCACCCTCTCTAAGTGAAATATGAAGATTATAATACTCTTCTGGATTTCCTAAACCATAAATGCAGGAAACCGACGCTACAATAATTACATCATCTCTTTCCAAAACAGATGAAGTGGCACTTGAACGCAATTTATCAATTTCATCATTAATAGCCATATCCTTTTCAATGTAAGTATCAGAAGAAACTATATATGCCTCTGGTTGATAATAATCATAATATGACACAAAATATTCAACCCTGTTATGTGGGAAAAATTCTCTAAATTCATTGCATAATTGTGCAGCTAGCGTCTTATTATGGGCGATAACAAGGGTCGGTTTATTCATCTTTTGTATTAAATTCGCCATTGTGAAAGTTTTTCCACTGCCTGTAACTCCTAAGAGAACTTGTTCTTTCAATCCTTCATTAAAACCATCAACTAATTTTTCAATCGCCTCAGGCTGATCGCCAGCTGGCGCATATTTTGAAACTAAATCAAAATCCATAATAAATCCTTTGTTGTTTATTTTTATCTATTTTACAATAATTGTATAAAGAAGGCAACAAATTTTACTTATTATTCATGCCAATGGATAACTACTTAAATATTGCTTTCAAAATTAGTCCAAATACAAAACTCACCGTCGCTAAAAACATACTACGAAGCACAAGCATCATAAGTGCTTTCTTCTGCTTTTTAGAATCGGAAAGATATGTTTGACCTTTCTTTTTCAATTTAACGCAATAATAGTAACCATTCTTACTATCAGATACGACAAAGTCGATATAGTTCTGCAAAGATAACCCTGTCATAATCTCATCAATCTCACTCACAGACAATATCATTTTATTGCAAACTTCTTTTGCTATATCGTGTGGAGAAATAAGATATGTTTTCTTCCCAGAACATACCTTGCAAAGATATTTTAAAACTAATTTTTCTTTACGTTCTTGCATTATTTTAATTTTTATTGACATTTTGCAATTATTTCATACCTAAATTGTGTAAACTCACCCTTATTTGTCAATAAATTACACATGCTTGATATAAAGTCAAAATTGGTACTTAAAATTTTGTCAAAGGAATGCCCAAATGGTTCATTTAAGATAGTAGAATCAAAGGACATTATTTCTGCAATGCCAAACAAATATAGAGTAGATACAGATGGGCTTGATAATATCCTTATATACTTAGAACGCCAAGAATATATATCAATAAAATATGACGATGATGGAATATATTGCCTATGTGTTCTTCCATTTGGCAATGAAGTGCTAGAAACAGAAAATTCACAAAAAAGAGAGGGAAATAATCCCCCTCCCTTTTGGAAACAATCACTAATGACCTTTACAATGTCACTAACATCATCCCTACTTGTACTTCTTCTAGCATATTTGCTATTCATCAAGTAATAGAAACAGCGAATCTTCATGTATTTGTATTAGAAATAACCGATTCATCCCATCTAAATGCTCTATTTAGCGCTCCTTCTGCCCTATTATTACGTATAGCAAAGTAAGCATAAAGCTGTTTAATTTTATCCATTGAGAAATTCATACTAGACCTGCTAGGTTTATCAAATTTAATGGCTTCAAAGCTATTATCACCCAATCTTATTTTTATTACCTCTTTTTCTGAGTCACTAAGATTCCAATCTGCTGCTCTTGTGTTAGTGTAAGTAATAATACGAAAATCTTCTGTATTATTTTTATTAGACGTGTCTCCAACATAAGCTTGTAAAGTTTTTCGTTGTATGAAACCTGCTCTACCACTTTTTGAAATAGATATACTTATAACATTTTCGCTTTTACTTTTAAATCCTTTTACTTCGCCACTTGAACCAGCAGTTTGACCAGATGATAACTCAGAGGATTTATAATTAGTATAACAAGAGCCACCGGCTCCATTTCCACCTTTACCGAGAACAATCAACCCTTGATTGATAACATTATCAAAACTATTATCGACACCTGTAAACACTTGCAATTTTGTTCCTTTTATATAATCGCTAGAATCAAAATCAATTCCATTTGCAGTTACAATAACACCATAATTATTAATTTTTTCATAACTTTCTGCTTTATCAAAGAGTGAAATTGGATGTGGTACAGACGAAGACAAAACTTTTTGAACGTTATTTATTGAAATATAAGAGTTTACATCATTGTAAATGCTTTTACCTTTAACAATCATTCCATCTTTACCTATTGAATTGACAATAGAGCCGTAAAGATTAACTGATTGTAATTTTATAGGTATAAGTTTCGAATCTTTCTGACAAGACATTAGGAAAGTATTACTTAATGAAGATTCACTATTTCTTGTTCCACCATAAGATTCACCTAGGAAATTTACATGACTAATAAAGTATCCTGTTTCCAATTTTGTATCTGCTGATTGAGGTGAGACATTTTTGAAAAAAGCATTTCCATAATAAGAAATATTATAGCCATTACCTATTATATTATAACAATCAACTCTTCTATCAATATTTTTAATAAATGACAAGTCTTTTGTTAATATAATGTCTTTTATTTCCATAGCATCGTTCACTTCTATTTTCGTAGTTTCATGAGAACCTTTTCCTTGCAGTAAAGCAGAGAATGAAAAATCTGTTTCATTATCACCCCTCAAATAGAAAGTTATAGTTCGATCATTGACATAATACTTTGATTGCAGAGAATCTAATGTTTTATCAAATTTCATTCCACTATATGCTAATGAAGCTTGTACAGAATTATAGGTAGGCATATCAAATTCTTCATATGCAATTTCATCAACATTAATCGAAGAGTATAAAGTAGTCTCCATATTAACAAATTCTATTTCAAGTTCATTTATTACAGTATAAGGTCCATCAACATATAAGAAGAAGTTTGTAAGTCCGTTTTCATTCTTGGATCTAACTTTTAAAATATCTTCGAAATCTTCCGGCTTAATTAAATTGTCAATACTACCAATATAGTTAATCAACTTTTCACCTTTTTGACTACTACCAATATAGTTAATCAACTTTTCACCTTTTTGACTACTAGCAATAGGTGGAAGATAAGCTAATCCTACGTTATCTACATAAGCACCATCAGTTTCCCTTTCAACCATTACATAATCACCATCTTCATCAGTTATATAATTACCATTTTCGTCAGTAGCAGGCAACACCTCATTTCTCTTCAATTTTGTTTCTTCATCATAATATGCAATATA
>CARBWQ010000052.1 GCA_948949055.1 uncultured Eubacteriales bacterium
TTTTTAACCTTTTTTACCCCTTTCCACGATACTCCCTCGCCCGTTGTGGGAGTTGAGATTTATTTATCCTTGGTTTTTATGAAACTCAAACAATATTCAACTGCTTCTTCTGCTTCAAATTCACTTGTATCGACAACAATCGCATCGTCGGCTAGCACCAAAGGAGCAACTTTTCTATGTTCATCGTTATAGTCACGTATTTTTAAATCTTCTAAGATTTCATTATAAGGCACCTCAATCCCTTCTTCTTCCTTCATTTGCATCATGCGCCTTTTCGCCCTCACCTCAACCGAAGCAGTAACAAAAAACTTAAAATCTGCATTAGGCAAAATCACTGTTCCAATTGCTCTACCTTCGATTATGCAATTATTATTTTTGGCAAAATCCTGTTGTAATTTCAAAATTTTTTCTCTTATCAAAGGAAATTTCGAAATAGTAGAAGATAGATTAGAAATTTCTTCATGTCTTATTTCAGAAGAATAATCAACTCCGTTTACGAGAACAAACTGTTCATCATTAACAAAACCCACTTCAACATTTAAGTTCTCAACAAACTTTTCAACCAATTCATCATTTGGCTCACCCCAATTCAAACTTTTGTATGCACATGCTATACTTCTATAAATAGCACCAGTATTTAACATCTTAAAATTTAATTTTTCTGCAAGTAATTTGGCTATTGTGCTTTTACCACTTCCTGCGCGTCCATCAATGGCAATGTTTATCATAAAAAACCACCCCTATTAAAACATTATACTTATAATATTATTTTTTGACAAATTTTTAGAAAATATTTTGATAAATATGTAGATTATGTTAAAATAATTTTATGGATAAAGAAAGAGAAAATAATATAATTTTTAATGGATTTCCTCCATTGATTAATGAAGATAGTGAAATTTTAATACTTGGTAGTTTCCCTTCTGTAAAATCAAGAGAGAACAATTTTTACTATGGAAATCCTAGAAATAGGTTTTGGAAGGTAATTTCAAAAGCTTTTGATGAAGAGATGCCTAATTATATCAAAGATAAGGAAGAAATTTGTAGAAAACATAAAATTGCTTTATGGGATGTATTCATAGAAAGTGATTTAAAAGGATCAAGCGATGTTGTTTTATCCAAATCAAATCTAATTTTAAGCGACATTGAAGGATTATTAAATAAATACAAAAATATAAAAAGAATACTTTGCAATGGTAATTTAGCTTATGAAACATTTATAAAAAATTTTAAAACTGATATTCCTGTAATTAAACTCAAATCTACAAGCCCTGCTTGTGTAAGTTTTGACGAAAAAGAATGGATAGAAAATCTAACTAAATAAGACATCAACCAATGACTATTGCTTTATACTTATGCTAAAAAAGACAAACTTTAAAGTTTGTCTTTTATTAATTTTCAAATAATGCATTATAGATTTCGATAGTTGTATTTATTGCTTTAAATAATTTAGGCATAACTATTTTAACTACATTTTCATCATCGATAGATGCCAATAATGAGCCAACACATACAAGAATTTCATTTAGCGATTTAATCAATTCAAAATTATTTGGATAATCATAATCATTTGTACTTCCATCATTTTCACCTAGCTCATCTATTTCAACAAAAGTATCACGAATCATAGCCTTAACAAGAACTTGTCCGTCCCTACTATATTTTTGGCAATCTTCTACATTGCCATCGTTAAGAGCCATCTCGCTTTTAATAAAAGCTTTATTTGCATTGGAAGTTGCTTCAATAAGTTCTGCATACAATGATAAATTCTCCATACAATCTCCCTAAATTATATATCCTTTTTCTTCTTTGTCTTTTTTGGCTTAGGATCAACTAATTGTTCATCAATCTCAGTCAAAGTTGCCTCTTCCTGTTTCTCAACGTTTTCTTTCAATGAATTGTCTTTCTTTTTATCTTTGAATTTTTTGCCTTTATTTTTTCTCTTGGCTGAGAAAATTTCTGAAAAACTTGAATTTTCTAAATCAATCTTAGAAACATTTTCTCTTTGTTTTTCCACCCTTTCAGGCAAGCCTTGTCCAATAATTGGCAATGATGGTGTATCTGTCCTTTCTCTGATTTCCATTTGATTAAATGGTACAGAAATATTATTTCTTTTAAATTCGTTGAAAACAGTTTCCATTGTATCATAGTATACTGACCAATAATCTTCTTTATCACACCAACATCTTGCGACAAATTCAAGACTGCTATCTTTCATAGCATTTAATCTACAAAAAGGTTCTGGCGTAAGTAGTACTTTTCCATTACTTTTCATACAATCTATAATTAAGCTTTTTACCTTTTCAATATCAGATTCATAAGCAACACTGAAAGAGAAATTTACTCTACGTGTTGAATTGCTATCAAAATCAATAACAGCGCTATTTACAATCTTTGAATTTGGCAATGTAATTCTCTTATTATCAGTAGTCATAATAGTGGTATATAAGAAATTGATTTGAGTGATAGAGCCCTCAACATCATCAACCTTTATATAGTCACCCTTTTTAAACATTTTGCTTGAAACTATAATAATTCCATTGGCGACATTTGCGATATTTTCTTGTAAAGCCAAGCCCACTGAAAGAAGAATAGCACTCAAAGCAGTGAGAACACCTGTAACTTCCACACCAATTATACTTAGTAAAGCAAGAACCAAGCATAAATATAATAGAAGTTTTACAACTCCAACAAGAAAGCCAACAGCTATCTTTTCCATTCTTGTTTTATTGAGTATACGTCTAAAAATATTAATGAATAATTTGATAATAATTATTCCAAATAATAATACTGCAAAAAAGAGAACTATGTTCCAAACATTAGCTCTAAAAAAATTAACTATATCATTCCAAATTTGTTTCCAGTTCATGCTTTAATAATAGCAGTAATTAAAATAAAAGGCAACTTTTTTACAAGATTTAACAAAAAAATTTAATATTTTACAATTAGTTGACTAAAACATGTCAAAAAAATATAATAAAAACAAGGAGTTAGTTAATGACTAATAACATAGAAACATTATTTAAAATTATAACACAATCAAACAAAATTGTTTTTTTAACAGGTGCAGGAGCGTCCACACCTAGTGGCCTTACAGATTTTGAAAGTATATATTCAAAAAAGTTCAGAGGGTTTAATCCAGAAGATATAATGACAAAAGGATTTATAGAGCAAAATCCCAGTATATTTTTAGAATTTATCAAACAAAATTTCTCTTATAATGCACAACCTAACATTTGCCACAAAATAATATCAGAAATTGAAAACAACTGGAATAAAGATGTTTGTATTATAACTCAAAACATTGACGGTCTTCATCAAAAAGCTGGTAGCAAGAAGGTTTATGAAATACATGGAAATATCAAAAATTGGTATTGCACTGATTGCAAAGATAAAAAATCAATAGACCAAATTTTAAAATCTAATTCACTAAACTGCAATGATAAAAATTGTAATGGTCTATATCGCCCTAACATTATATTATATGGAGAAACTTTCAACTCAATGACTTTAAAGTTATCTAATATACAATTAAATGCTTCTGATACTTTAATAGTTATTGGTACAAGGATTAATACCATGTTTACATATCAAGCCATAAAAAATTTTAAGGGAAAATTTGTATTTTTAAATAAAAAGCCTTTAAATGAATCTCTTCCAAGAAAGGCTGATCTAGAAATATATGATGATGTTAAAAATATTTTCTCACAATTAAGTGAAGTTTATAATGAAAAAAACTTAGACTATTAATAAAAAATAGTCTATCAGTCTTAATTCTATAAATTAATTTTAATCATTGATTATTTTTTCTTGTTTACCACTCCAAGGTGGATTTATCGCGCAAAAGAATTTCATATTTTTGCCATTACAATAATATTTAGTGCCTCTTTTAATAGGTACTATATCTCCTGCTTCAAAGGCTATAATTTCGCCGTCCAAATAAATTTCGCCACTTCCTTGATAAACCAAATAGGTTTCATCGCTATCATTGTTTATAATAAAACCACTACTCGGATGTCTGCCATTAAGTTCGGCATAAATAATATCCACATCTTCACTAAAAGCAGGATATTCAAAAACAGACAAATCGCCTCTCACCTTTAAATGGGTTTGATTTCTTTTTATTACATTACTTTTCATTTACTCTCACTAAAACATTTCATTTTCAGATTGTTCATTTAATTTATTTTTATATCCACGAATTGGTTCCCAATGGGAAACGGCACACCTTGACAATTTTAACTCATAACCATCGTCAGCCTTAGTTTCTTCAACAGCTATTGCGATTGATTTGGTCAATGCTGCCGGAATTATATAGCAAACTCCATCTTTATCTGTACTGTCAACGATAAAATCAGTAGGAAAGCCTGCTTCTCTGCATTTTCTTTTTACAAATTCTAAGTTGGTTGATTTGCAAATATTACATATTGGATCAGCAGCTATTAAACCATAACAAAAAGATTCATTGCATAAATGTGAAACAATTATAATAGTTTGACCATCATTGATTGGCGTTACATCCTTACTTTCTACTCTTCTCATACCCTTTCTCCTATTTTAATATTATAACAAATTTATTTATTTGTCAATATAAGCAAAAAAAATCCATATCAAATTACATAAAATTTAAAAAAGTACACTATTTTTTCGTTAAATTTTTATAACTCATCTCAATTGCTTCTAGAATAATATTTTTATCGACACTGCCATCTAGCAAGATTGTGACCCACTTGCTTTTATTCATATGATAAGCTGGCAAAACCCCCTTTAATCCCAATAGAAAGCCTTGTTCAAGAAAATCACATTTAACATCAATAACGTCAACCTTTTCTTTTCCAGCAAGCCCCAACTTTTCTTTTGGAACATCCATAATTACTCCATACCATTTGCCATTTGAATGTCTTAGCACAGAATAATTTGGAAAAGAAGTCCAAAGTTGCTCAGGAAAGGTATTGTATTTCTCTGCAACAAAATCTAATACAAAATTTCGAGTTGCACCTTCCATTTTCTGTTTCATATATTTTAACCTTCTTTTTTCTATAATTAAACTAAAATTATTTATTTCGCAAACTTAATCCATCTTTAAATGCGTTTCCCACTCTTTCAGTAACCTTATAATAACCATGCGTATATGGATCAAAGGCGATAGCCTCGACCTTTAATATATCTATGTTATCACCATTCATAACTTCTTCGTCTGCTGAAACATTAACAATCTTTCCAACAACTCCACAACCATATTCATCAGCTTGAAATTCTACAAATTCACATTCCATGCAAATAGGAAATTCATTGATTATTGGTGCATCAACAATATCTGATTTAGTAGCTGATAGTCCACTCTTTTCAAATTTATCAGGATTATTTTTAGCAGAAACCACTCCAAAATAATCAGCCTCTCTCACATGTTTTGCATCTGCAATGCTAACAGTGAAAGCCCCTCTCTTTTTAATGTTTTGAACTGTCTTATGTGTTTCTGTTAAATTTAAAGCAATGTAATTTCTATCTAGCATCATTCCCCATGCAGCATTCATCACATCAATAGTTCCGTCCTCATTGTAAGTTGCAATCATAAGCACTGGCATTGGAAAGATTGCTTCGGTAGTTTTGATATTTCTCTTCATAACACTCTCTTTTAATATTTCTATTATAACATACTTACAATTTTTTTTGTATCATTTTTTATATAACATTTAAAAATATAGACTACAAAATCTAATAGTAATTTATTTAATAGTTATATTTTTTCTCATTAGTTATTAAACAAATGGTTGTCACTATTAAAGCAAGCGTTTCAGCAATTACTACTGAAATCCATATACCTGTCAGTTTAAGCCAAATTGGCAACACCAATACGCATACAACCTGAAATAATAATGTTCTTGCAAAAGAAATAATCGCTGAAATAATACCATTATTTAAAGATGTAAAGAAAGATGACGCAAAGATATTTAATCCACTAATAAGGAAAGAAATTGAAAATAATCTCATACCAAAAGCAGTTAAATTTAGAAGTTCTTGATCATATCCCACAAATATTCTTGAAAGTGGATTTGCAAGACTCTCTATCAATGCTGTCATAACTATACACACTATTCCTATAATAATCAAACTCTTTTTGAGAAGATTTTTAAGTTCAACATGATTCTCTGCCCCATAATGATATCCAATAATTGGAGCAATTCCAATTGAATAACCAAGAAAAATTGCTTAAAAAACAAAAGAAGCATACATAATAACTCCATAAGTAGCCACTCCATTTTCACCAGCAAACTTCAATAGTTGCATATTAAAAAGTACACTCACTACTGATGCCGAAATATTAGTTAAAAGCTCTGACGAACCATTCAAAACACTTTGCCCAATAGCCTAAAATCAAACTTTGTTTTCACTAATCTTAACAAACTCTTATTTTTCAATGAAAAGTAAATCACAGGAATAATTCCACCAACAACATAACTCATTGCTGTTGCAATTGCTGCTCCCATTAGCCCCATTTTAAAACCAAC
>CARBWQ010000053.1 GCA_948949055.1 uncultured Eubacteriales bacterium
AATTTAATTATTCTAGCTGAATATTTTGATGTGACTGCTGGCTATATTTTGGGGATTGAAGATTTTTAGTGAAAGGATAGCATCTATCCTTTTTTTATTTTATAATTTATAGTGCAACTATTTGGGCATATTATAAGCTAGTTCTTTTTTATGATAAATATTTTATTATGTTTTCATAAAAAGTTGCAATTTAACAACATGAGTACATAGTTTAACTGTTTGGTTTATAATTTCTAAAAAAGAGGAGATTATGACAAAAGCAGGAGAAAGAATTAAAAGTTTAAGAAAAAGAAATAACTTGTCACTTGCAATACTTAGTAAATTGACAGGTTTATCTAAGTCAGCAATAAATCGTTGGGAAAATAATAAAACTGATATAAATGGTAATGCAATTGTTGCATTAGCCAAGTTTTTTGAAGTTACTGCCGATTATTTATTAGGATTGACCGACTATTAATCAAAAATAAAAAAATCTACCTAATATTGATATTTTTGTATCAATATTATTTTATCTTCCTCTTAAACAATATAATAAGTTAAAATTTATATACTTAAATATTCTAAATACTTTTACTTTTTAATTGTCTTTTTTTTCTTTTTATGTTATATTTTTTTTGAGGTACAAAAATATGATTAAGCCGATTGTTGCTGTTGTTGGTAGACCTAATGTTGGCAAAAGCACTTTTTTTAATAAAATTTGTGGCAAGAGAATTAGTATCGTTGATGATACGCCGGGGGTTACTCGGGATAGAATTTATGCTGACGCTAACTGGGCAGGACATGATTTTACTTTAATTGATACCGGTGGTATCGATAGTGGTAGTGATGACCTCTTTCAAGAGGATATTAAAAAACAAGCTTTATTTGCAGTTCAAGAAGCAGATGTTGTAGTCTTGCTTGTTGATGGTAGGGTTGGGGTGACGACTAATGATGAAGAGGTTGCCTCAATTCTTTTGCGTTATAAAACTCCTATTGTCCTTGTTGTAAATAAACTTGACAATTTTGAGATAGAGAAGACTTATGAATTTTATAGTCTTGGATTGGGTGACCCTTATCCACTTTCTGTTCATCAAAGTAAGGGAATTGGAGATATTTTGGACGCCATTGTTTCAAACTTTAAGGTAAGGGAGATTGATAGTGACCCAAATGTGACAAAAATTGCTGTCGTTGGAAGACCTAATGTTGGTAAAAGTAGCATAGTTAATCGACTTATTGGCAGTGACAGAGTGGTTGTTAGTGATATTGAGGGCACAACTCGTGATGCAGTGCTTGTTCCATTTAGATGCAACAAGAAGGACTATGCTCTTGTTGATACTGCTGGGCTTAGAAGACAAAGGTCGGTTGAGAGAGTTTCTATTGAAGGTTATTCGGTGCTAAGGACAATGTCTGCCATTGATGAAGCTGACGTTGCTATAATTGTTCTGGACGGAAGCAAGGAAAAAATCACAGAACAAGATGTAAGAATTGCTGGTTATGTTGATGAGGCAGGTAAACCTAGTGTTATTGTAGTAAATAAGTGGGATATCAAGTCAAAAAGTAAGGAGGAATTTCTTAGCAATTTAAAGGCAGACCTTGCATTTATGAGTTATTTTAAAGTGGTATTTGTTTCAGCTTTGACTGGGGCAAGTATAGGACAGATTATGGAACAAGTTGAGTTAAGTCATCAGAATGCCTGCAAGAGAATTACGACAGGCACGCTCAACGACCTTCTTCATGATGCAATTCTTAATTTTGAGCCTCCTGCTCATAATGGAGCGAGGGTTAAAATAAGATATATAACTCAGGCATCTACAAATCCTCCTACATTTGTGCTATTTGTCAACAATCCAAAGCTTATTAATTTTTCATATAAGAGATATCTTGAAAATAGATTTAGAGAACGTATTGACCTTGCTGGAACACCTGTGAGGTTTGTAATTAAAGGAAAGGGGGAAGAGTAATGGAAATGGTTGAATCTGTGCTTCTACTTATCTTAGCTGGCTTTGTTAGTTATTTTATAGGCACAATAAATTTCTCCAAGATTATCGCTTGGAGAGCAAAGAAAAAAGATATTACTCAAATTGGTAGTCACAATCCTGGTGCGATGAATATGCTTCGTTCATTTGGGTTTGGACTTGCGCTTTTGACCTTCGTTGCTGAGGCAACTAAGGCTGGACTTGTTTGTCTTGGATTTAAACTGCTTTACGATCATTTTGGCGTATGGGGTGGTGGCGACTTTGTTTATTATTTAGCTGGTTTTTGTCTTATGATAGGCTACAATTTCCCTGTTTGGACAAAATTTAAAGGTGGAAAAGGTGTTGCCTGTTTTGCTGGAATTTTACTCTTCTCACCAATTTGGTATGTAAGCCTTGGTTGGTTTGCTGTTTGCTTTGTATTATTTATATTTATTGACATCGGCTCAGTAATATCTCTTATCTATACTGGTGGACTTGCGATTGCAACAACAGTTTTCTTCTGGCTTATGAACTATTCTGTTTGGGTAGCTGCCTATGTAACTGCTATGGTTTGGGCTTTATATATTCTCACTATTATTAGACATAGAGCTAACCTTAAAAGACTATTTAGTGGTACTGAAAATAGAGTGGGCTTTAAGGATAAACTCAAAAAAGTGTTCTGTCATAAGAAGGGGGAACGCATTATTGATGAGGCTAATATTGAAAGTGAAGCTGAAAGCGAGATAGTCATCGATGAAACAAATGATTATGTAAAGGATAATGAAGAAAATAAAAATTAATGTCTATTATTAGACATTTTTTTTAATTCGCAAGAATAACAGGTCCAAAGCAGGCTTTTTCTTTAAGTACGATAGGAATAACCCTAGCGAAGCGAGTGTTTTCTTGTTAATAATCACATAATTTTTAATTAAATTTATCTATTAAAGAGATTTTTTCTTTATATACAAAAATATTTTTCTTTTTGTTCTATTTGGCTTTTTTGCGTCATAAGTTATCTTGTCGCATGGAGGAAAAAGAATGGAAAAATATGAAATCTATGAAGATATTAAGACCCGTACTAATGGCGATATATATATTGGTGTAGTTGGACCTGTCAGAGTTGGCAAATCTACCTTTATCACAGAATTTATGAAGAAATTAGTTGTTCCTAATATCGAAGAAAAAAACAGTAAGAAGCGAACTATTGATGAGCTTCCTCAGTCTGCTGACGGCAAAACAATTATGACAACTCAGCCTCATTTTGTTCCAAATGAAGCTGTTAAAATCAAAGTTGCTAATGCTGAAATGAAAGTTCGCATGATTGATTGTGTTGGATATGTAGTAGGTGGGGTTATGGGACACACAGAGGGCGATAAACCTCGACTTGTCAAAACACCTTGGTCAGAAGAGGAACTTCCTTTTGAAGAAGCTGCCGAGCTTGGCACTGACAAAGTTATCAATGAACATTCAACTATTGGCGTTGTGGTTACTACCGATGGTTCTGTTACAGATATTGCTAGAAATAATTATGTTGAAGCAGAAGAACGTGTAATTGCTCAAATGAAATCTAGTGGAAAACCATTTGTAATCGTTTTAAACTGCAAAAATCCTAATTCTAGTGATAGCAAAAAGCTTGCCACTGCTCTTGAAACAAAATATGAAGTTCCAGTTGTGGCTATGAACGCACAAGAAATGAAAGATGAAGATGTTGATAAAGTCGTTGAAAGCATTTTAATGGAATTCCCTGTCACTTCAATTAAGGTTTCAATGCCTGAATGGCTTAGAGCGCTTGAATTTGATAGCGAAATAATCTCTGAAATTGCAAGCGAAATGAAAAGGCTAAGTGCAAATCTCAATAAACTTAGTGATGCTGGCAAAAACCAAATCGCTTTTGCTGAAAGTGCTTCTTTTGAGCCAATTACAGTTTCTACTATTGAAGCAGGTAATGGAACGGTAAAATTCAATATCATTCCAAAGGACGGACTATTCTATCAAGTTCTTTCAAAAGAATGTGGTTATGAAATCGTAGATGATTTCCAACTTGTAAGCTATATTAAAGAACTCGCTATTGCTAAACTTGAATATGATAAGATTAAAGGTGCTCTTGAAGAGGTTAAACAAACTGGTTATGGCATTGTAGAACCTAGACGAGAGGATATGGAACTTGGTGAACCTGAAATTATCAAGCAAGGTAATCGTTATGGAGTTAAGATTAAAGCAACAGCACCTTCTCTTCATATAATGAGAGTTGATGTTGCAGCAGAAGTTACTCCAATTGTTGGAAATGAAGATCAAAGTCAAGATCTTGCTAAAAACCTTGTTGAGCAATTTGATAGTGATCCTCAATCAATTTGGGATACAAATATATTGGGTAAAAGTCTTTATAGCTTGGTTGGTGATAGTATCAATTCCAAGATTGTGCTTATGCCAGTTGAAGCTCAGCGTAAGATGAGAAAAACACTATCTCGAATTGTAAATGAAGGCAAGGGTGGAGTGCTTTGCATACTGTTATAATCATAAAAGGAGGATTAACTCCTCTTTTTTTGTTTAATGTACAAATTATTAAAGGTATTGACATAACTTTATTTCAATGTTAAAATATATACGTATAAGGGGAAGACCATATGAATGATAATAAACGTCTGATAATTAATATAATGAAACGCTCTCATATTTGGCAGAATAAAAAGCAGAGATTTAAATCTTTATTAAACGATAAAGAATACATTGAACTAAAAAATGGAGATAGTTTGTTGAAATTTCAAACAGATTTGGTTTCTCGTGCTGAAAAAATACTTGAAAATGACTTAGTGTATCAATCAAAATTAAAGAGTTATCAAGAAAAGTGGAGAGATGGTGGAAAGGCTTTGGCAGGTGATGAAACTTTGCTAAGTTCAGATAAAAGAATTGCTGACATGCAAAAGAAAAGTATGGAGCTAAAAGAAGAAATAGATTTACTTTTACAAAAAAGTGGAAAAACTTTATTAAACTTTTTGAAAAATAGATATGATAAGAAGCGTTATGATGCTACTAATGAAAATTCAAAAATTGCTTCAACTTTATTTAAAGAAAATAATGATGATAAAAAAGATTTGTTTGAGATTGAATTAAAAGCGATTAGTGATGCTTTGGCACTTGAAAGAGAAGAGGGGGCTAATTACCAAAACGCGATGCTGGTAAAAGCTTTGGATTTTGTTCACCTCGAAGATACAAAAGTGGCAATAGAATCTAGCGATTGGGAAAGCCGTGATTTTAAATCAAGTTATATTCCAAGTTTATCAATTGCACGCTTGGCACAAGAGGCTATTGAAAGAGAGGGATTGTCATTAAAGGCAAATGCTAATAGAATGTTTAAAGCACAATTAAAACAATACTATGGCAGAAGTATATGTGCATTTGCTCGTGATACTAGGAGTCTTAATGAAACAAAATTTGAATTAGCATCTGAAAAAGTTGCAGACCAAAAAATCCAAACAAACCATGAAGAAGAGCGTGAAACGGCTTTATAAGGTAATAAAAGAGGTGATATTAAATCTCCTCTTTTTTATTTAAGTATTGACATTTAAATAAAATTAGGGTAAACTTATAAAGTAAAAAAGTTTAAGTCGAGCATTATGAAGGAAGAAACAGCTTTTGTAAGTAATGGTGCGAAAATTTAGATAAATAAAAATGAGGACATTATGTTATTAAGGGAATTTGATAGGTTTGTTGAAAATGAAGTTGAAAAGAAACTTGCATTAAATACTAAATATCAAAAGGCTAAAAATCTTTATATTAAAATGTATAAATTATATCATCCTATTCCTGGTTTTGATTATGATGAAATTGAACATGTTCTTTATAAAGCCATGGCAGTAAATGTAGAATTAAAACAAACTTTGAATAAACTTCGCTCTGAGGCAGATAGGAAAGAGGTGAAACTGGCAATTAAGGAAACAGATGAAATAATTTCAGATTGTCAAAAGTTGCTTAAACATAAAAAATTCTATAACATTATTGCAGAAAAGGTTGACAAATTCGACATTCATAGTCATCTAAAATTAATTATGGAAATTGAATTTGAAACAATAAAAGAAGTTGTAAAAGAAAATAGAAACAATCAATATGTTTTAGCAGAAATTGTCAATGCAATTAAAGTCGATAAGCCAGACGTTATGTATTTGAATAAACAACCATTATTTAAAAGTAAATATTGGCTAGATGATTGTGGTAATGGTTTGAGACATTTTGGGAAAGTTGAAAAGAATTATGGATATATTGCATTAAATTATATTCATGCACAAACCCACAAAACTTTGGATAAAAACAGCAAACGATATAGGGAAGAAAAGCTCCAAGAAGAA
>CARBWQ010000054.1 GCA_948949055.1 uncultured Eubacteriales bacterium
TATTGGTTAGTAAACAATGTATTAATGATTTTAGAAAGATTAATATTAAATAAAAATGCTATGACATTTGGTATTGATAACAAGTCAAATGTTCAGGCGAGAAATATTGAAGAGTATTCAGCTGGTAAGTTTAAATTTGATTTATTTTACAACGACAAATTTTTAGTAAATATATTTTTGCCTTGTTTTGGCTATCATAATGTTTTTAATGCTTTGGCAAGTTCGGCATGTGGTATATTTTTAGGTTTAGAACCTGATAAGATTAAAAAGGGTGTTGAAGCTTTTGAAGGAATAAAAAGAAGAAATGAAATTATTTATGAAACTGGTGATAACCTTATTATTCATGATTATGCTCATCATCCGACTGAAATAGCTTCGACAATAAAAGCTTATAGAAAGATTAATAGAGATGGAAAACTTGTTGCAATTTTCCAGCCTCACACTTTCACTAGAACAAAGGCTCTTTTTGACCAATTTGTAAAATGTTTTGATGGCGTTGATGAGGTGTGGCTTGTGCCAATATATCCAGCAAGAGAAAAACCTATAAAAGGCATAACGTCGTACGCACTAGCTAAACAAATTCAAAAAAGTGGGAAAAGAGCTAGATATTTCAGTTCATTTTCTAAATGTAAAAAAGCAATATTAGAAAACATGGATAATGTGAATATATTTGCAATTTTAGGAGCAGGGGATATTGAGACGCTTGCATATAGTTTAAAAGAAATTAACCCAATAAATTAAAAGATTAAAATAAAAGCAGAAAAAAAATTCTTCTGCTTTTTAAATTAAGTTTGCCTAAGCAAAATATAAATTTAATATTTTTATTGTAAAAATAGGATTATTTTTCGTTTTTAACATCAATTTCCTTAAATTTTTTAAAATTTTCAGGTTTTTTCCATTTATTATATAAGTAATTGGACAGAGTTGCACATATTAATCCTAAAAGATTATATAGTAATATTGTGCCTATCAAAATGCCTGCATTTGCCCAAGAATTTGGTGCTAGACCAACTCCGAGTCCTGAGAAAGTAAGAAAAATTCCCATAAAAATACCACTTAAAGAGTTGAGCCAAATTTTCTTAAAATTATCAAAGTATACTACAAGACCATTAAAAATAAATACTCCAAGAACACCAGCAATGCTTATACCCAGTACGCTAGCATCAAAAATCTTGCCAAAGTATATCATGCCTACTGCTGATATAAAGCCTATAATGTTGCCAATAAATAGTTTTATTTTATCATTGAATGATAAGCTTGACGAAATTGTCCAACCTACAAAAGCAACCCACATAAAACTACTGCCTTTGATTATGTTAGGTGCTATTAAATTATCTATGCAATAAAGCACTGCCACGATACAGGCGATAATTATAGGCATCTTTGAAATCTCATAAAATTTTAATCATCATATTATCTATATTTAGCAAACTAATGAAACAAGAAGATTTTATACTTAAATTATATGTGTAAACAAACAACAAAGTCTTATTTTTAATTTTTCAGTTTTGATAATGCTACGAGTCGAAAAGTAATTGTGCTTGCAAATATTACAAGTGAGCAGTGTGGGTTTATATCATTAGATATTTTTTAGTTTTGATTTTGCAATAATTATATTTTCATATATTTATAAATAGCTTGTTTGAAATTTTTTAGAAATTTATTTAATGTTTCTTTGCAAAGCATGGGCAAACTTAAATTAGGATTGGAGTCTGCAAATTCTAATATAACCATCTTGTCTTCGCTCACTCTTAAAAAATCAACTCGGTTAAAACTACAACTAGCATTGTTTAAATTTATAACTTCAATAGCCTGATCAATATATTTTTGATCAGGAACAAATTCATGTGGAGTTGGATAATTTGGCCACTTGCTTGGTGCATATTCTAATGCATATTGGAACATATTATTCACAAAATACAACTGTACTTCTGAAATGAAACTTAATTTAGGTTGTAAAACTTCTTCTTTTAACGTCAAGCTTTCTAGATCTTTACGCAAAATTTGTTTCATATCAAATCCATCATAAGAAACATAAGGTTTTTTAATATATTTTTCTGCGACAGGCAAAATATTAATATCTTCAACATTGTCTATTGTCGGCACAACATTATATCCTTTTTTATATAACTCGGCCAAATACTTTTTCCCGTATTTATCAAAATTGAGGCATCCATCGGGTGAAGATACAATCTTACAATTTGATTTAGTAACTTTTTCAACAAATTTTTCCAATTCAGAAAAGTAATTTTTATAAGTAGTTTCGTTTAAATCCCATGCATTTTTTAAAATAAGCAGATCGTAAACATTTTCAAATTCAAATTCAATTGGAAAATCCAATAAATCTACTTTATGTCCATCTTCTGCAAAAGCTTTTGCAATAATATAGTCTTCCTTTGTACAACATTCTTTGAAACTTGTTAATATTCCTATTCTCATTTTTCCCTTTTATATATTAAAACGTTATTTAGTGACAATCTAAATCTTGATAATTTTAAATTATTTTGATTTTACTTTTCTTAAAATTTTGATTATTTAATCAAAAAATCAAAATTTCTTAATAAAAGAAAAGACACTATTTTTCACATTCTTTACAACTTTTATTTTCTCATTCCTTTTAACTCTGTATCCAGTGCCTGAATCAATCAAACACCACTGCATAAGGTATGTGAAAGCCCTATTAAAAAAGACTTTTTATATAATATATTTGGAGCTTATGATGGGACTTGAACCCATGACCTCAGCCTTACCAAGGCTGTGCGCTACCTGCTGCGCCACATAAGCATAAGTCAGTTTTGAATGATTTTTTTTAGTTTTGATTGTTTTTTTTAAATAGGGTGACACTATACCGACTGAGCCATTTTATAGTGAGAAATTTAGTTTTGTGATGCTTTTTTAATTTTTTTGAAATTTTGTTGGGTTAAAATTAGGTTTATGCCTAAGAGATGTTTCCTTTATAGTCATCGCTTAGGCATTTTTCCCTTTTATTTTGTTTTATTTGGATTATTGTTTTAAGTAGAATTAATATTTACTCAATTCCAGATTCTTTATTTATCTCATCAAAATATGCAGTCATATCTTTTAAATAATTTGTTTTATGGAGTAATGTGATCATACAATTTAAAAATCTTCGTTGGTCATATGCTGATGGTGCTGAATTGTATATCTTTTCAATTTCATATTCGCCATAAATACTCTCTATCTTCTCATTATTCTTATTTTTCCCATGTACTACATGGAGTTTTCCACCATAAATAGCATAAGGCAACTTATTTATGTTTTCATGCTTGCTTATTCTCATTTCAGTCAAGAGATCCTTGATTTGTTCTGATGTAAGTCTATTAATGTAATTCATATTAACCTCACTTTATCTTTATGTGAAAAAATAGTTTTATTTTTCATATTTATTTTATCAAATAAATAGGGTAAAGTCAATAGTATTTTTATTTTTCATCAGCATTTTGTTGAATTAAGTTTTTCAATGTGCCAAAGGCAAATTTCTTTCAAAGTTGAATTGTTATTAAATCCTACATATCTCATTAATTTTTGAAATGAATTGTCCGTTTGTTTAAGTAAGATTTCTTGTCCTAAATGGTTGTAGAAGTCAAAATTCAATTGCCATAAATCGATAGAAAAATCGAATTGATTTTTAGGCGAAACGCTGGACCTCGTAACAAGGTTAGTATAAGGAAGAATATAAGGTGAACGAGCAGTTTGAAAATCAGGAAGTCGAATAGTTAGCCCACTATTATTACAACCAATTATAAAATCACGCAAGTCAACTACATCGAAGTAGTCATCATTAAGTAATTTAGATAATAGAAAAATATCTGTTATCTCTACTTGTTTTGGGAGAAGCTCTTTGATTGATTTAATAGTATTTCCACTGACACTATCATCATCTACAAGTGTAAACTTGCCAGCAGGAATTTTGTTGAGCTGATCTCCAATGGCTGGGTAGTCAGATCTTTCTTGCATTTTAAGATAGTGTAATTGTGGTGAAGAGATGTCAAATAAGCGAGTGATTTCTAGATTGTATCTACCTTTAAAGTAACTATCCAGACTTATAGTATTTTTATCTTTTAAAATTTCTTTTGCCTGTTTTATTTGGCCAGGAACATTGATAGTTGAGATTTTTATATCTCCTTTCAATTCATTTTTAAATAATAAAATTAAATTATCCAAAAACTTTTTGCGAGCCTTTTCTAGCTGTTCTTTATCTACAAACGTTAAAAGATTTTGGAAAGGTAGTAAACCTTCATCTCTAATTAGAAAAGTCCCTTGGTTAATTTTTTCACTTTTATTTTGAAAATTATTTATCCTAATATTGCGAGAAGATAATTGTGACGATATATCGTTGTTATCAATAAATATGCAATTTTTTGATTTGATTTTAGATTTTGCCTCTTCAAAGTCTTTTGCATTTTTTGACCTATTTATGCAAATGCCAATACCATCATCTTCAAAACAATAATTAAACTTGGCGTTATCACTTCCAAAGACATAGCCTACTTTAATCCTTTTATCTACATGTAATTGAAGATATTTTTCTAGTCTATCAATAACAGAAGTGAAATTAATATAACTTTTTACATACATACTTTCCCATGGATCGATCATAAGCCAAGAGGAATTTTCTATTGCTTTTTGACATTCAAATATTCTATCACCCAGATTAGTATTGTAGTAAGGTTTTGTTGAAACATAATGTTCATGCGAAGGTGAAAAATATCCACCAATTACGTCATATCCAATTTCTTCCATTTTTGATTTTGCCAGTTCCATCATATTCAAATGACCTTGATGTATTGGTAAAAATCCCCCAGTCGAAAGAAGGACTAGTGGATTATTACAGTCTTTAATATTATCTAATAATTTTCCGACAGGTGTGGTAAGCAGATTTAAGTTGTAAAAACTTTTTGCGTCAACTTTACTATCTATGAAACCAGCGTCTACAAGTAAATTAAAATCACCATATTTTTGATATAATTTATTGTAAAACCTATCATTTTTTATAATTTTTGATGTTTTTTCGCTTAAATTCATAAAATTTTGCTCGATTTATTATAATTATCAATAATTTTACTTTTTATTTTTTCATGATTTCTATTATTTTTTTATTGAAATTTCCCCAGCCGTCTTTTGCTGAACAATCCCACAAATCAAGATGTATTGCAGGGGAGCTTGACATGTATTTGTGAAGATTATATCGATGAAGATTTTCAAGGTTTGATGAATAAAGTTTAAATTGTTCTTTTGCTTCATTTCCAAGACTATTTAATATAAGTTGTTTTTGTTTATCTTTAAAATTTATATAATTTAAATAATATTCTACAAAATCATATGGAGCACCAAAAACCATTTCATCAGTACGGTTATCATACATGTCGCCACTAGGAGCGACTTCAATTATACTTTTAGGGACATTCAAAAATTCAGCCACTTTATAGACCTCAGATTTATGAAGGTCTGATATGATTTGAAGGTCTACCATTCCGTCTGAGGCTTTACCTATGTAACCTAGGTAGGTCCCTTCATCACGGTTGGTTGTTCCACAAATTACAGCATTAAGCCCTTCTTGGCAAAGTAGGCTTGTGGTATAATAGAGAATAGGAGTTCTGCTGTAAGGTCCAAGCTGACCAATCGCCCAAGCTTCACCTTTAATGCCAATACTGTTTTCCAAAGTAGAACGAATAAGGTTGTTAATTTCTGATAAGTCAATTACATAAGCATTTAATCCAAGAGCTTTGCATAATTCTTCGCCACGCTCTGTTGCTTTGTCTTGATTTGTTACGCCGATAGATTTAATTATTGGCAAAAGAAGAGGAATTATCTTTTGGATAGGAGAGCCTTCTTGCTTTTTGGCATAATCGACAATAGCAAGTACGACTGCTGAATCAATTCCACCACTTACTGCAACAACACAAGCTTTTAAATTAAACTTTGTCATGTAATCATTAAGTAATTTAGCTTTTTGTTCAACATATTTCTGTGCGTTAAAATTCTTGTTTTCTCTTAGAGTTTCAACCAAGTCTAATATTTCTTGGTGAATAGGGTGTGAGCTTTGTTTATTGTATACTTTCATAATAATATTCCTCCTTCTTTTTCCCATTCGTATCTAATATGACCAT
>CARBWQ010000055.1 GCA_948949055.1 uncultured Eubacteriales bacterium
TCAAGAATTGAAAGACTTAATAGACTAAATCAAATGGAAAAGGTTGGCGAATTTGACCTTTTACCTAAGAAAGAAGTTACTCTCTTAAAAACTGAAAGAGACAAACTTGAAAAGAACCTCGGTGGTATCAAAGAAATGAGAGAACTCCCAGGTGCTGTTGTGGTTGTTGACCCTAATTGTGAACACATTTGCGTCAACGAATGTAAACTTCTTGAAATCCCAGTAGTTGGTCTTGTTGATACAAATGGCAACCCAGATGGAGTTGACTATGTTATCCCAGGAAACGACGACGCTATTCGTTCAGTAAAACTCATCATAGCTGCTCTTGCTGATGCTATTATTGAAGCAAAAGAAGGTGTTTCTATGCAAAAAGAAGATGCTGAGGAAGAAGAAATCGACCTTGAAAAAGCTCTTACTGAAATCAAACCAAATATTGAAATTGCCGAAGGCTTAGAAGAACGTCAAAATAAAAAACCAGGCAAGAAAAAACCTTTAAAGAAAAAGGTAGAAAAGAAAGAGGGTGAAGTTGAAGCTTCTGCTCAAAAAGAAACAAAATCTGAAAGTGAAGGAGAGTAATTATGAATTTTACAGCCAAAGATGTTGCAGAACTTAGAGCAAAAACAAATGCTGGTATGATGGATTGCAAAAAAGCTCTTGTTGAATGTGACGGCGACTTTGAAAAAGCTATTACTTGGCTTAGAGAAAAAGGTATCGCTGCTGCAAGCAAAAAGCAATCAAGAATTGCTTCTGAGGGTATCGTTACCTCTTATATCCACATGGGTGGAAAAATTGGTGTTCTTGTAGAAATCAATTGCGAAACTGATTTCGTTGCAAAAACAGACGCTTTCCAAGAAATTGGACATGATGTTGCTCTTCAAATCGCTGCTGCTGCTCCAAAATATGTAAGAATTGAAGAAGTTCCAGCAGAAGAACTTGAAAAAGAAAAAGAAATTCTTAGAAATCAAGCTCTTAATGAAGGTAAGCCAGCTGCTATCGTTGATAAAATGGTTGAAGGAAGAGTTAAGAAATATTACCAAGATGTTTGTCTTCTTGAACAAACATTTGTTAAAGATCCTAATCTCACAATTCAAGCTTATATTAACGAAAAAATTCTTCAAATTGGAGAAAAAATTTCAATCAGAAGATTTGCTAGATTTGAAATGGGTGAAGGTTTAGAAAAACGCCAAGATAACCTTGCCGAAGAAGTTGAAAAACAAATCAAAGGTACAAATTAATTAGATAATATAAAAAGATGTCAAAATGACATCTTTTTTATTAATAAATTTATTTTATCAGCATATTTTTAAATATAAAGCTAAATCAAGGCTTAAAACATTTGCAAAAAAATTGTTTTTATAGTAAAATATCTTCAAGGAGATTTTTATTTATGAACGAAATGGTTGAAGAAATTTTATCATCATGCAAAGAAGATATTAAAAAAGCTGTGGCTCACCAAATAAATGAATACTTAGTTATTAGAGCAGGTAGAGCAAATCCTCATATTCTTGACAAAGTTATGATAGATTATTATGGAGTACCTACGCCTATTAAAAATATGGCTAGTATTTCTGTACCAGAAGCTAGAATTTTGGCAATTTCTGTTTGGGACCAAAGCCAAGTAAAAAATATTGTTAAAGCAATTTCTGCTGCTGATTTAGGGGTTAACCCAAACGAAGACGGAAAAACTATTAGACTTGTTTTTCCAATGCTTACAGAAGAGCGCCGTAAGGAGATTGTTAAGAACATAAAAAAACTTGCTGAGGAAACCAAAATAGTTGTTCGAAATGCAAGAAGAGATGCTATGGACATGATTAAAGACCTTGAAAAAGAAGGGCAAATTTCTGAGGATGAAAAAGCACGTTATGAAGCCGATATTCAAAAACTTGTAGACGAAGGTTGTCAAGAAGTTGATGAAAATTGCAAGGCAAAAGAAAAGGAGATTATGGAAGTATAGTCTAGATTAAAATCTAATATAAAGGACTTTTTATGACTAAATTATTTAATAAATTACCAAATCACATTGCATTTATTATGGACGGAAATGGTCGCTGGGCTAAAAGACGTGGAATGCCTAGGAATTATGGCCATAAAGAGGGTGTAAATGCAATAGAGAGAACTATTGATGCTTGTATAAAATTTGGTATAAAATATTGTACTTTTTTTGCCTTTTCAACAGAGAATTGGAAGCGTAGTAAGGAGGAAATTGAAGGGATTTTTGAATTACTAAGAGATTATATTTCAAAAAATGATAATATTTTTCTATCAAAAGAGGTAAAATTAAATCATATTGGAATTCTTGATCCATTTCCAGACGACTTAAAATCAAGTTTAGTAAACATGGAAAAACAAACTAAAAACTTTGAAAAATTGACAGTGACGTTTGCCCTAAATTATGGTGGCAGAGATGAAATCATAAGAGCAATCAATAATTTGCTTGAAAAGGGTGAAAAGTCAATAACTGAAAAGGAATTTTTAACTAAACTTGATACAAATGGTTTACCTGAACCTGATTTTGTAATAAGAACAAGTGGAGAGCAAAGAGTATCTAATTTTATGCTTTATCAAATGGCTTATAGCGAATTTTATTTCCCTAAAATATGCTGGCCTAGCTTTAATGAACATCATTTTGTTAAAGCACTTAAAGTTTTTTCTAAAAGAAAAAGACGTTACGGAGGAGTAAGTTGAAAACAAGAATACTTTCATCAATTGCTTTTGTTTTTATCATTGCAATTGGATTTATTTTAAAATTTTATGTAAGTAATTATTTCTTTGATGTTTTAATCTTGTTTATAGGTATTATAGCAAGTTATGAAGCGTCAAAAATCTTTAATAAATTGGGACGATACAACGATAAATATATGGCGACAATCTTCCCATGTGTTTTAATGCTTTCGCTTATCCCTTGCATTATAAATGACAATAAATTAGGGGTAGAGTACACAATTACTATTGCAATAGCAGTAATAATAGTATTCGCTTTAATAACATTTTTATTGCAGTTAATAAATTCTAAAAAGATAAGCATTGAAATAAAAGCTAGAAAAATTGAAAATACCACAAAAGTTAAATTTTCTTTCAATAAAGCTCTAAATACATTGATTACTTTTATTTATCCTGCCTTTCTTATAAGTTTTTTGACCTTAATTAACCATTTTGAAGATTTATCTTCAACTTTTAATGGACTAGCTGATAAAGGTGGATATATTTCAATATTTGTACTATTATTTGCATTTTTAGTACCTATTTTTACTGACACATTTGCACTTTTAATGGGTGGACTTTTCGGTGGCAAAAAACTAGCACCTTCTATAAGTCCAAAGAAAACAATCTCAGGAGCTATCGGAGGTTTCCTTTGGTGCGTCCTTCTTTCAGTAACAGTTTTCTATTTATTTAATGCAGTTCCTTCTATTGCAGAACTATTTTCAGCAACAGGAATTAAGGTTTGGAAAATAGCTATAATTTCAGCCATAGGTTCAGTTCTTGGACAACTTGGTGACATCTTTGAAAGTTATATAAAAAGACAAGCAGGAGTTAAAGATTCTGGCAATATCATGCCTGGTCATGGTGGTATGCTAGATAGATTTGATTCTCATGCTTTTGTTGCTCCATTTATATTTGTTGCATTTAGTATAATTTTTGCTTTAATTTAATAATATATTACAAAAGACTGTTGACGGGTGGTATAGTTTTATATTCGCCCGACAATAATTTTATATAATTATCAATTTAAGCGAGGTTTAATGTATATTCTATATATACTTCTAGCTATTGTGATTTTACTTTTAATGGTACTAGTTCATGAATTTGGTCATTACACAATAGGTAGAATGTTGAACTTTAAAATCACAGAATTTTCGGTAGGGTTTGGAAAAGCCCTATTTTCTCGTAAGAATAAAAGAGGAGAACTAATCTCTCTTAGAATTTTTCCTCTTGGAGGCTACTGTGCTTTTGCAGGTGAAGATGAAACTGATGAAAATAACAAAGATGCTTTCACAAATCAGAAGCCTTGGAAGAGAATCTTAGTATTCTTGGCAGGCGTAACATTCAATTTTGCATTTGCTGTAATTTTTTCATTTATCTTACTTTGTACTATTGGGTATGATATACCTCAGGTAACCACTATCGTTGCACCTGATAAAATAGTTGAAACTATGAATATTAAAAACCCTCTTTCAGCACCTGAAAGCCCAGTCATACCAGAAGAATTTGCATTACAACCAAATGATATTATAATCTCTATTGACGGGAAAAATATAGACTTTGCTTACGGTTCGACTTATAATCAAATTATATCAGATCATCTAGATAGGTTAGTAAAAGATACAGAACATTTTGAAGATTTGGCTGTGGTTGATGCAGTTGTAAGAAGAAATAATAAGTATGAAAATGTAAAAATAGGTATTTATAGAGTTGAAGTCCAAAAGCTTGATGAAAATAAAAATCCAATTGTTGGTGAATCAACTTATACTTATGTTTGGAATGTAAATGCCAAGGCTTATGTTCATACGGTTGGTGAAGCCTTAGAAAGGGCAGTGCCATTCACTTTCGGACTTGCATGGACAGTTTTAAAAAGTCTATGGCTATTGATAACTTTCCAATTACCAATTTCTGCAATTGGTGGACCAATAACTACTATAACAACCATAGCAAGTTATACACAGGCAAACTATGCAAATTTATTATTGCTGATACCTCTAATTTCAGCCAATCTTGCAATCTTTAATATCCTGCCAATTCCAGCTCTTGATGGTGCACACGTACTTTTTACAACAATAGAATCCATACGCAAAAAACCTATAAAACGCGAAACGGAAAACATGATTCATACAATAGGACTCTTTGTGTTATTTGGAGCAGTTATTTTAATTGACATTCTACATTTTCTGTTGTAAAATATAATTATGATAGATACACTAGAAAAATTAAATCAAAAATTTGAAAATAAATTCAATTATTTAAGACTTTTAAGTGTGGTATATGATGAGGAAGCCCTATTATGTACCATTACTTTTTTATATCCATATCAAATTGATGAAATAAATCAAGAAGATAGAAATGAAATTTTTCTGTTTTACAAAGACTTACTCTCTCTTAATGGTGAACTTAAAATTAAATACAAAAAAAGTTTCCTTGATCCAAGGCTGATAATAGATGAAGTAATTGAATATTTCAAGAATAATAAAAAAGGAATTTTTCCTTATATAAATGTCGAAAATATTTCTTCTTCTCATGAAGAGCAAGATGTACTAGTTACTTTAAATCTTAATCAAGACGTATTATCGCTCTTAGATGATCAAGAACTTTCGCTTGCTATCAAAACACATCTAGAAAAACTCTTTATTGCTACTGTTAGGGTAGAAATCAATGAAAATGAAGAAACTTTACCACAGACTATTGATTTTAACGACTTACCAGTTTCTAAATCTGTCAAAACAAGAAGATATGACGTAAAGATTGAAAAAAATGTTATTGGTGGAGATATAATGCCTAAACCAGAATTCATTTTTGATATTAAATCTCCTAAAACCTCTGTAATTTTAGGTGGTGTAATCAGCAATAAAAATAGAAAAACCTTTTTGCAGAAGAAAGGAAAGAATGCAGGCAAAGAAAAAGCACTCTATACCTTTACTCTTAAAGATAAAGAGGGTGGAAGTATTGATTGCGTATATTTCTGTCCTAAAACGCATGAAAAAGATATGGAGGCTCTTGACGACCTCTTTATGATTGTATGTGTGGGTGATGTTAAAATCGGAATTAATGGAAAACTAACTTATTACATTCAAAAACTTTCAATAGCTACACCTATTGAAATAATAGTTGAAATGGAGAAAGAAATTAGTGAAAGTGAGTATGTTCGTAAAAAAGTAGTATTCCCAGATACTCTACCTAGAAAGCAACAAACGAACTTTTTTGAAGTTAAATCTAAATACAATGATTTTATTATGAAAAATAAAATTGTTGTTTTTGATATAGAAACGACAGGACTCGACCCTGAATTATGTGAAATTACCGAACTTGGTGCAGTAAAAATAGAAAATGGCGAAATTACCGAGCGTTTTTCAAGCTTTGCTAAACCTAAATTTTCTATTCCTATCGAAGTCCAAGAACTTACT
>CARBWQ010000056.1 GCA_948949055.1 uncultured Eubacteriales bacterium
GTGAATGGAGTTAACAAACTTTTTTGTAACCTTCCTAATTCTATTACTAGGAGTACGAATTTGCTTGCTCGGGGTCCCCAACTATTTCTAATTTGTTGGGGTGATAAGGATGAATACGACGCTGTAACATAATTAGGAAATTCTTGAACTTTGTTCATGTGAATTGCTTTTGCAATTCAAATTTTTGATTTAATCAAAAATTTATTTCCTAATTCTATTTTACCCCCCCCCGAAATTTGTCAAGCTTTTTACCATTTTTTTAAAAATTATATAAAAAAGAAACTTTTAAAAAGTCTTTCATTTTTATTGCAATGGCAAGAAACCACAAAAATAATTAGGGATTCCATTGAATAAGAATCCAGATTTGATTTTACCAATATTGTCCAGCTTATCTTCCTTTAAAATAGTTGCAGAGCATGTCAGTTTAAATCCTGTCTTTTCAGCATAGTTTGATATTGACTTAAAAGTAGATCCCGTTGAGAAAACATCATCAACAAATACAACATTCTTTCCTATAAGTTTATTTTCATCATCTTCTGAAATAAAATAGTTGGTCTTGCCTGAGGTTATACTTTCACCCTCCGTCTGACGTGCATTTGCCATATAACATTTAAGCTCTTTTCTGAGGCAAACATAATCAACGCCAAGTACTCGTGCAACCTCCTGTGCAACTGGAAGCCCTTTAAGTTCAGTTGTAAGAATGATGTCACATTTGTTTCCACTCTCATTTATCTGCCTAGCAAGATCTTCGCCTGCTCTTTTAAGTAACTCCATATCTCCAACAGGATTAAAACCTGCAATTAACATTCCACTTGGAGTAGGAAGCACTGGCAATTTACGATTAAGTCCTAAAACTTCTAAATTGAAATATTCCATTTTTTCTCCCTTTAACAAAATAAGAATACAAAAAAAGGTGGATAAAGTCAATTAAAAGAAAAAATAAAGATTGAAATTTTCAAAATATATTGAATTTTTATTGTATATATGATAAAATCCACTTAGGAGAAACTATGGAAAAAGACTTTTTTGAAAAGCAAAATTTTTCTTTTAATGAAATGCTGTCGTTTATTAATGAAGATTTCTATAAAAACATTAGAAATAAAAGTCAGCTTATGTCTTTTTCACGCAAACTTGCTGAGAAGTATTGTATAGAAAAAGGTATAACCGATGTAATTATTACCACTGCAAACCTTGCTGTCAATAACTTCGGCAATTATAACCCTTGTGAATGCGAAATAAGTATAAGTAGTACTTTTACAAAATCATTTAATTATTTTAGAGATACCAACAATTTCTATTATGTAAAAGAATTTTTTGAAACTCTTTTACATGAACTCCGTCATCATGAACAAAATGTAAGCTCTTGCGACGGCATGCACCCTATTGTTAAAGATACCGTACTTTTAACTCGTAAGAATAATGGATTTTCGCTATTCTCTGAATATTCTTATGCTTGTCAACCTATTGAGCTTGATGCTAGATATTTTACATATAAATTATTTAAAGATAACAAGGTGCTTGCTCCATATTACAAAAGTAAGGAATATAAAGATGAAGAACGTGCATTTGAAAACAAGCAAGAGTTTGACTATCTCTCTATTTTAAAAGACACAAGGCTTTATAAACTTAAAGGTGTAAGAAAGGCAATTAAATCGTTAACAAATAGTGTTCACAAAATTGCAAATAAACAAAGACTTACCTTTGTACCAGGTCCAGTTAAATATGTATCAAATTCTATGACATGGTCAGAAATTGTAAACAGTGTTAAACTTGGAGAAAAGGTAAGTGCAAGTATTGCACCTGATTTCTACAATGACGCCTTCCTTGACGATTGCAATTCTCCTGAAATAGAAAGCATGGTTAATGAAGAAATTCAAATATATAATTTAATTATAATTGATATTTATAATAAACGCAACATTAGGCGTAAAGAAAATAGAGAAGCTAAAATACAGCAGATTAATACAAAGGAAAATCAAACTGATGAAATGGCAGAATGCTCTATTGATAATGAGCTCTCTCAAAATTAATTTACATGAGGTTAAAAATGAAACTTAAACAATTCTTTTCAAGAATAAGTTATGCAATCATTCCTTTTATTATCTTTGCAATAATCTTATTCCTCACCTTCTTTGGCGTTGAACAGCTTTACAATGCTGGACTAATCAACGCTTCACAATACCATATTACAACAATAGATAGTTATATACCACTTGTGCCTTGGTTTATTTACATATATTATTTAACTTTCCCACTTGGCATTATTCTATTTTTCTATCTCGCATATACAAACAAAAAAGCTTTCTACAATTTGTATATCACACTTGTAATATGTTTTATAATGTCTGGATTAATTTATATCTTCGCTGAAACCATACTTACCAAACCAGATTTTGAGCCTCAATCATTTACCGATAAACTGGTGGTGTTCACTTGGGGTTCTACAAGCCCAGTCAACAATTTCCCTTCTCAGCACTGCTTTATGGCTTTTGCGATTATAATAGGTTGTATAACTGCAAATGGTTCTGGCAACGACAGAAAAATGAGCAAAATATTTATTTACATAGCAATAGTTCTTTCTATAATGGTTTGTATGTCAACAGTATTTACAAAACAACATTATTTCTTAGATATACTTGGCTCATTTGACATAATGCTAATAGTTTATCCTATTGTTCGAGTTTGTGGAACTGGTGATAAATTAATTAAATTTGAAGAAAAAAGAAAGGAAAGAAAAAAACTTAAAAAAATTGAAAAAAACTTAAATAGAGAAAAATAAAGATAAAAAACCACCGGCTTTGCCGATGGTCTTTTTTTTAATTATTGATTAGCAAGTTCTTCCATTTTCTTCTTTCTTCTTTTTAGTAAAAGTAAAATCAAGATGATAATTAAAATTATCAAGAAGATTAATATGCTAATTATAATAATTACAATTGTAATAGTTTTATTATTGACAATTATCTTAGCGTCTTTACTGATATGCCAGAATAGTCCACCATGAGATGGTCTTGGTGAAGAATAGCTCTTATAAAGAGTTATATTCTTCAAATGATACTTGCCGATATCCATCTTTCCACTGAATGGATTTTCTTTCGTTCCGATAGGCTCCCAATATCTACCTTCAAAGTTGATATTGTTTGTCACCTTGTAACTACATGATGAATATTTAATTCCCTCACCATTTTCAAGTCCATTGTTTACAAGGTATGCAACAAGCGCCATATCTCTTGCAGACTTGATTATATAAGGGTCAGCATCAGTACCATTACCCGAAAGCTCGCTTGCTCTTGAATCTTCGTCTATCCAAATTAGTCTTGTAAAGTAAACATTTAGAGTCACTTGATAATCAAAATATTTATCCATTAGATCTTTGTTTATCTGAATTTGACCATTTTGAACATAATCAGATACGTCAAATATTGTATCATTAATGATAAAGTAAGCTTTTTCGAACTTGTAGTTTGTATTTGCAACTGTCTTAATAATGATAGTATCACCATACTTAATTGTCCTAGTTGAACCATTATAAAGTAAAGTATCTTTGTTTCCACTTACAACATATAGTGAACCTGATCTTCCAACTTCACTGCTGTCGATAGGTTTAGACATGCTTACATTAAACTTAAATGTAATATCCTCTCTTGTTACAGGAATGGTTATTTCCAATCTATAACTTGAATCATTTACAACTACGAGGTCTTTCTCAGCAAATGTATAACTAAATACATAGCAACCACCTTCACTGTCATAAATGCTTTCAAATAGGCTGTTATTGAAACCGTAACCTCTTGATTTAACTACACGTACAACAAGAGTATCTCCCACATTTGCATTAAATGGAGCTGAATAATCAACTTCTACACCATTTACAGTTACCCCTTTAATAGAGTGTGTTTGATTAAGTTCTCTTCCATCAAAGTTTACTTCTATTGTCTTACCTTCAAACACGGCAGTAAGATTTAGAGAATGATCAACATAGTCTGAATAAGTATAAACAAATTCACCATTTGTTCCTCTCTCTCCAAACAACTTTTCTCCACTATTGTTATCAATCCAGTATAGGAAATTATATCCTTTTGCAGGAACTGCTACAAGACTGATAAGTTTGTTTGTATCAAAGCTACCACTAATAGTGCCACCGTCTTGTCTTGCAAAACTTGTTCCACCATCAGCTTTATCATTGTTTGCATTTGCAATATTTATTGTAATAGTTGGATTATAGTTTGCACGAATGATATAATCACCCATTTCAAGTTTAAGGTCAAATGTTTTTCCTCTATCAATTATCTGTCCATTTTCAAATTGAAGTGTAAATCCAGAGAAGATATATCCCTCAATTTCAGGAGCAACGAAGTTTACAGTTGAGCCAACTGCAAGTTCGGCATAATACAAGTCATCTTGACTAATCCAAGGTTTATATGATGCAAGATTTGAAGAGAATGAATAAATTGAGTAGTTTTCACCTTCAATGATTGAAATTGGATTAACTTCCATTCTTATAGAAGCTTTGTTGTATACCCAACCTGCATACAGTGTAAAGGTATCTGTACTTGGATCATAGTTATAATCCTTTTGATAACTTGTGCCATCAAAGGTATATCCACTATGTTGCCAGTTTTGAGTTATCTCGCCATATCTATCAATATATTGAGTTCCATAAGAATTTGTAGAAGTATAGTAACCGGTGAATGTATAATCCTTTCTTGAAGCAAATACAATCGCCTTTTCGCTTGCAGTAAGACTATCAAGCGACCATTCTTCACCATATCTAATCTTTTCACTCATCACAACAGAGTTAAATTCATCTACAACAAATTTTATGTTGTACTCTCTTGGCTGAACATATATGATTATCGTTGCACTAGTGTTGACCTGGCTAATTGAAATAGCAGAGCTATTATTAAATCCGGTCATCATAGGGTCACGATCTTCAACTTTTTCAACTTTTACATTTGAATAACTTTCATCATTGTCATAGATTATATCATATTTAAGAAGTCCGTTTTCATCGGTTACAAGTGAGTAAGAAATTAAAGCATTTATCTCCATACTTAAACTTGCGCCAGTGACTATTGATGCTTTGATGTTATCGCCTCTGTTTGGACTTGCCGAAACGAGAGCAGATGATGTATCAACAGAGATTACGCCACCATGAACAGACTTAATTTCTTCACCTTCATTTGAGAAGATAATTCTTACATTATTCTCTTTTGCTGTGAATAGAACTGTTACTTGCGAGCCATCTAATGCACCTGTTACAACATATAGAGTTTTTCCATTGATAACTTGTGTGCCAATAGTCATACCAAGACTTCCAATTATAGATGCAGTAAAGCCACTGTTTGCTTCAACTTCAAAATAAAGTGTTTCATCAGTATAACTTACAAATCTATAATTAGCACCTGGAATATATTTACCTTGGAAATCAAGAAGTCTATCTCCATCTTCAATTCTATTGCCTTGGGCGTCAGTCACATAGATATGACCACCTGCCTCAGTACCAAGATTATCTATATAATTGATAATTGTACCTGCTTGAACTGAAACTTTTATTTGAGATGCCTTAAAGACAACTTCCACATTTCTAATAGGATTATATAAATCAAGTGGAATAATGATATTTGTTCCGTCAAAATGATATTTATCAGCTAAATCACTTTGGCTAACTCTCTCTCCATCTATTAAAATGTAAGAAAGTTCATAACCATTATTAGGTTTGATTGTTATAGTAAGGTCTTCGCCAAGATAGAAATTAAATGATGTAGAGCCATTTACATCGGTAGAAATTACCATTTGTTTATAATCTTGTAATGCTTCATCAAATACTTCAACTTCTTGCGATGCTGTAAATGAGCCTTTACCAGTTGCTGTGAGAGAAATCTCTCTAATCTTTCTTGCGTAAGTTGCAAAGATTTCTACAATTCCATCTTCTCCAGCCCTTTCAAGAGCATCTTTAATAGCACTTGAAATTACATAATCGGTATTTGGAAGAGTTGAAATAACATTATCACCAATCTTCCAGCCAACAAATTCAAAATTTTCTATAAGTTCTCTTTGTGAGAGCTTAATTGCAGTGCCAAAGTCAACACCCTGTT
>CARBWQ010000057.1 GCA_948949055.1 uncultured Eubacteriales bacterium
ATGGCAATGATATTTATTTTTCAACCAACACTTCAAGCAAAAAGGTTAAGCAATACCAAAAGTACGACAAGGCTTGTGTGTATTTCTATGAGCGGGGCAGATTTAAGTATCAGGGTGTAACAATTAAAGGTACTATGGAGGTTTGTACTGACCAACCGACAAAGGATAGAATTTGGCGATTTGGCGACAAGTTGTTTTATAAGAAAGGCGTAACCGATCCAGATTACTGCGTGTTAAAATTCACAGCACAAGAAGCCGAATATTATTGTGATTTCAAAATTGAAACAATAGAACTTTAATATAAATCACGAAGCAATGTTTCGTGATTTTTTAATAAAACCGATACAGAATGCAAAGAGTTGTGGTATAATAGTTGCAGGAGAAAAAATGGATAAACAAATTTTAATTGACAACATAGAACTGGTTCACACAACAGAGATGGGAATCGATAGGATTAAAAGAAATTTGAAACTCGACACAAATGATGTGGTTGAATATTGCAAGGGAAAAGTTTTGGATAAGCAATGTAAGATTTATAGACACGGCAAAAATTGGTATTGTGAAATAGAAGATGTGATTATCACAATCAATGCTTATAGTTACACAATAATCACGGCACACAAAATAAAGTAAGATCACGAATCAAAAGTTCGTGATTTTTTGTTTATTTATTTGCATTTAAGTTAAAGGCATTTTTGAAAACAGTTTCCAGTTTTTCAGGGGTGTCTTTGAAATCAGATTTAATCCATTCGTATATGATGCCAAAATAACCGTAAGTGAAAAACGATGTGATATATCTTTCTTCGCCTTTTATTTCCTTTGTTTCCATAAGATATTCAAAGATTTCCATTATAACCAAAATCAAGTTGTTATCATTCAAAAGTTTGAAGAAATATCGGTTTTCATAGATAAAAACCAGCATCAAATCATTCTTTGAAATTTCTGGATGTTTTTGCAAATAAGAGTGCCATTCATAAATAAGTTTAAAGACAAGCAATTCTTCTTTGCCTTTATTTTTATCAAGATGCCTGTAAAATGTTGTTCTGCCTACATCAGCCATCTTACAAATTTCATTGATATTGATTTCATCAAAGTGTTTATTTGCCATAAGTTTTAATAGGCTATCAGCAAGACAAAGTTTTAAAAATTCAGTTTGTGATTTCTTCATAATGATACAAAATACTCCTTTTTGTTCCCCATTGTGTTTAAAGAGTCGTGTCAAATACTAATTTTATTGACTAATAAAATATCTTTAAATATAATGAAAGAGTTAAAACAAATGTATGAATATGAAACAAGTGTTTCAATATCCACATTATATTAACAAAAACTAAAAAGTCAATAGAAAACTAAAAAATATTAAGGAGATTTTTATGAGCGAATTTTGGAATAGTATGGTCAAAGTGTTTATTGATCAAGGAATAAGTTATGGTGTTGCATCAGCATATATAGTAACTATCGCACTTATTTTGCTTATGGCAGTTGTAGCAATAATATTAAAAATTTATGTTGTTGTTAAATATAGTCAAGGCATTAGCACAAAAACTACATCATGAAAAACAAGTTTTGAAGTTGCAAGAGAAACTTTGGATAAACTTGGATTAAATCACATAAAAGTTGAAAGAGTCGGATTTTTTAGAACACTATTTTTTGGCAACTAATACAGTATCAGCAAAAAGACAGTATTTTTAAGAAAAAACATTTCAGATAAAGATAGCATTACAGCAGTATCGGTGGCACTTCAAAAAGTAGCCATAGCGAAAGCTTGTGAAAGTGGAGATAAGACAACCTTAACAAGAAACAGAATGCAAGTTTTAAGTTTGTTTTGTCCTAACCTTTTTTTTCCATCAGTTTTGATAGGAATATTAGTTGATTTACTTATTTTCAGCAGTATCAAAACATTTTCAAAAATTGGCATAGCTGTTGGTGTGTTCTTGATTTTGACAGGATTTATTGCAACGCTTCTTACAATTGCATTTGTTCTTGTTGTATAAGTAGGAGGACTCTTGATTAAAAATTATATAGATAGTAGGAAGGCATTTTATCCAGAAAATTATTATGAAGGGTTCAAGTCGAATTCTGCAATAGAAAAGGAATTTGCAGGGCTTGGAACTTATGAAGTTACAAAAGAAGTTGTTAAGACAAAAGAAAAAAAATATAGGAAATTATAGGATATTTTATCCAACTGAACTTAAAACAAGTGAAAAACAATATTCGATTGTTGTTGTGGTAAATGCAAGCAACACAGCAGCACTAAATTATGAAGTTTGCTTTAAGAGATTGGCTTCTTGGGGATTTATTGTAATTGGCAATGATGACCGACAAGCAGGAACAGGCAAAACAGATGACAACGGAAAAAGCATCAACAACGAAAAAGAACTTGCAGGTATTTGTCCACTGGAAGCATTGAAATATATCTATAACACAATGAATAGTGATATAACAAGAGTTAGAGCAAGATTTAAAGGTACAGAACATCAAGAAATATTACACTCAACAGATGTATATATGACAGCTTGGATGTTGTGGCATTTGCAAGGGAATGAAAAAGCAAAATCTGTTTTCTTTGGTGACAGTGCAGATATAACCACAAATGCTAATTGGCAAGATATTGAAAAGAGTATATAAAACTGAAAAATCACGAGCAAAGGTTCGTGATTTTTTGTTGCAAAAAATTAAAAAATAAAGGGAGAATAAGAAAATAGCAGTTTTAGACCAAATTAGAGTAAAGGCAGTCAGCAATGATGTTTACAACAAAAATAAAACAGTAAAGAATTAAAAACTTTGATAAAAAATTGAACTATTTTGATTTTTATGCTAAAATTTAGCTGTCGCGAAATAAAAAGTGAAAAATATCTAACGATATAAACCTGCTTCGCTCACTTGTGATATTGTGCAAGCACAATCACAGTTCGGCTCGTCGCATTATCAAAACTAAAAAATCAAAAAAAGATTTCATTGTCAGTTGACACAAATATATTATAACAAAAGTCTTTTTTTGAAAAGTCGAAAGCATACTGTATGCAGTAGTGTTTGTTTGATTTTGTTACTGGATACAGATCGTAAGGAAAGGTAGACATAAAATTTTGAAAGGAATAAGAAATTTGTGTCTTTTTAAAATTATAAAGAAGAATAATATGGAATTTTTAGATATTTATACTGATAAATTTAAACATATAGGTACTTGCGAAAAAAAAGAATGTCATACAAAAGGTTGTTGGCATAAGGTGATCACGGTGTTAGCTATCAACCCTGAGCAAAAAAAGGTATATTTTCAAAGAAAACGACCAAAGGATAATATTATTACTGACTCTAATGCACTTCTTGATTTTACAGTAAATGGACATATTCAAGCAGGTGAAACAGAGGCTCAGTCTGTTAGAGAGATAAAGGAAGAGCTTCTTGAAGATGTTACGCTTGATGAACTAGTATTTTTAGGTATTAGACAAACAGCCACAACAGTGACAGAAAACTATATTGCAAATGAATTTCAATATGTGTAACTATTTCCTTCAACAAAAACTCTTGAAGATTATGAGGTGAATGGTGATGAAATAGCAAGGCTTGTTGAAGTGGACTTGCAAGATGCATTAGATTCGTTTTACAATGAAAAGAATGAAATTAAAGCTCGTGAAAAGTATTTAGATGGCGAAAAATATGTCATTAATGAAAAGGTAATAACTAAGAAAAACTTTATGGAATGCTATCAGATAATTGATGAATTTTATAAAAGAGTCTTAATTGCTACTAAAAGATATTGCGATGGCGAAGATAAAAAATATATAATGTGGTAGAAATTGTTTTTATAGAAGATATAAATTGGAAGAAAGGTGTTGCAAATAAAAAGGAATTATGATATTCTTAATATGAGGTGCAAATGAATAAAATTATAATGTTGGGTACTGGAAATGGTGGAACTATGGATTTGTTTAACACTTGTTTTTTAGTGCAGAATGAAAATGGAAATTTTTTGGTTGATACAGGTGGAAGCATTGAAATTATTAAACGATTAAAGGAAATGAACGTTGATTATAAATCTATCAGCCATATATTTATTTCTCATAGTCATACCGATCATGTGTTAGGTTTGTTTTGGTATTTTAAAAAGCTTGGTGTATCTGCAATGCATGGTTTAATAAAAGATAAAATAAACATCTATTGCAATGATGAGGTTTTCACAACTATAACAGAAGTTTCTAAACATATTTTGCCAGCTTCGCTTATGAAATCCGTTAATGAAATAGTGAATTACAAAATTTTGAATGATGGAGATAAATATAATATAAATGGCATTGAATATCAATTTTTTGACACACTTGCAAAGGGAGCAAAACAATTTGGATTTAGATGTGAATTAAATGGAAATAGATTGGCGTTTTTAGGTGATGAAACACTAAACCCAGTTTTATATGAAAGTATAAGGAATTATGATTATGTCATGCATGAAGCTTTCTGTCTTGAAGAGGAAGAACATATTTTTCATGCTTACGAAAAAAATCATTCAACCACCAAAAGCGTGGGCGAGGTAATGAATAAGTTAAATATTAAAAATCTTATTTTGTATCATACAGAAGATTCTCACAAGGAAGCAAGAAAGGAGCTATATACTCTTGAAGCTCAAAGATACTTTAATGGAAACATTATAGTGCCAAATGATTTAGAGATAATTGAAATAAAATAGATTGTTTCAAAATACTTTACAACTTGTTTTAATTGTCAGTTGTATTTGAAAATTAAAATAAAATTAAGATAATTAAGGCAAAAAATTGAAAAAACGACAAAAAAAAGAGTTAAAAATGACTTTTTACGAAGAAATAGCTAAATTAAAGACTTTAATTAGAAAAGGCTGGACGGTGAGAGGTGTAGGACAAAAGTGTAGAAGAGAGGATAAGGCTGACATTATGAATTTGAAGGCAATGATTTATAATTAGGAATGAAAAAATCTAAACTAAACTAGGTTTAGATTTTTATATTATATTTTACATATCATAACTACTTTTAATAAACTCTAATGCTTCTTCCGTCCATCCAATAAATATTATTTTATTTGATGTAAAGACTACCGATGTATCTAATCTTTTATCAAGTATATTATTTTGGAAATTGTGACTTGAAATGGCAAATATACTGCCGTTTTCTAATTCAACCAATATACCATGACCTAGTCCATACCATTTACCATGTACTTGTTCTAGTCCTTGTGCAAAAATCACACTTCCGTCAGTGGCAAGTTTTAAATAGATTGTTTTATCAAGTTCTATTTGAATAAGACTATAATCTAGTGTTAGATAGTTTTTTAATTCATAGTAAAGGTCATTTTCGATAGTCACATTAGATTCGCATTTTATAACAATTTTATCCTCAGAATTCATTTTGCAATACAAGAAATCTGTTGTATCATAACCTGGTAAAATATAATCTAATATAGATTCATGCTCGCTAGCTTTTTCAACTTGAAAGAGTTGTTGGTATTCTATATTTTGATTAATATCATAACAAGTTAAAACTACCATGTCACCAATAATAACTAGACTACTATTAGAAGAACTCCATTCGTTCATGTAAGAGGCGACAACTTTGCCTTCATCAGTTATATACATATAAAAATCATTGCTAGGCAGGTCTTCTAATCTTATCTTACAAAAACTGTACATGCCTGCGTCGATTGTATATTCTAATTTTGTTTTGTATAAACCTGGCTCTATTTGATAGTCTTCTGTTATGTTTAATTCAATTGCTTGGTACCTATTATTGCTTAAATTATTGGCAATTATAGTTTCGCCATCATATTTTAGTTCATAAGAGTAACAAGTATATTCATCATTTGGACTTGTAATTGGATTTAAAATATAGCTTTCCTCATTTTTAGTATATGTATAGTCTTTTGCTCTATTACCTTCAATAATAACTACTTTATCTTCTAATATTTTGCAATAGAATGGCGAATTGTATTCGTCTGTGCCTTTAAGCGATTTGTTGATTAAATTGCTAAATTGTTGATTCTGTCCTGGATTTTCAATGTCGCCAGGCCCAGGGTTCTCGGTATCTCCTGTTCCTAGTTTTTCAGTCCCAGGGTTCTCAGTATCTCCTGGGTT
>CARBWQ010000058.1 GCA_948949055.1 uncultured Eubacteriales bacterium
ATAGAGGTTTGGAGCAACTTGTAGAGATTATGAAATAGTAGTATAAATGGATAATGAAACTAGTATATGGTAAAACGAAAAAGTGATAAGATAAAGTTATTAAGCTATTAAGCGAAATAACTTTATCACTGAAAAAAGAACGCTGTTAGCGTTCTTTTTTCTTGGCAGGGGTGGAAGGAATCGAACCCTCCTCAGGAGTTTTGGAGACTCTTATTCTACCGATGAACTACACCCCTATATTAAAATAAAATACTTATATTTGATTTTAAAACTACTTGCATATTTTAACACATTATCTGTTATAAGTCAAACAATTTTGAAAAGTAATATTAAATTCTCTTTTTAAAGCACAAAAATATTTGAATTTTAACTTTAAACATGTTAAAATATAGAGTATTTATTAAAAAAAGGAGTTACTAATGATAATTGGTGTAGATGTAGATGGTGTTTTGACTAATCTTTATAGATATGTAAAAAAGAGAAATAAAGTATATTTTAAGCATGAAAAGCTAGCTGAAAAAAAGAAGAAAAACAATGGTTTAGGGGAGCTTTTAGGGTGGTCAAAAGATCAAGATGATAGGTTTTGGGCTGATAACATTTTTGATTATTCTATAAATGTCAAATTTTACAAACAGGCGAGTAAATATTTACAAAAGCTAAAAGATGATGGGCATCAAATTTATATAATTACATTAAGATATTACTTGGGAGAAGATAGCGAAAGGGGCAAAGAAATGGAGAAGATTTTCTATAAATCTTTCGAGGATAATAATATAGTTTATGATAAAATCTTTGCTTTGTTTCCAGTAGGTGACAAATTACCAACTATTTTAGAGAAGAAAGTTGATGTTATGATTGATGACTCTCGTTTTAATTTAGAGTCTATTTCAAAACATGTGCCAACAATATGTTATCATACAAAATATAACAAGTATTTAAAGCTTGACAATATGACTAGATGTAAAAATTGGAAGCAGATTTACAAAACAATAAAACAAATGGAAGTTAAATAAAGGAGATAGAATGAAAATAGAGCGTCTTGTATCGAAATTATTAGAGTCTAATGTTTATTTAGTTGAAAAAGACGATAATGTAATTATTGTTGATTGTGGGTGTGAAGTTGAGAGTGTCGTTGAGGCTGTTCGAGGCAAAAAGGTTGTTGGGATACTGCTTACACATGGCCATTACGACCATAGCAAGTATTGTAATGAATATGCAGAAAAATTTGGAGTAAAAATCTATGCAAATAGCAAAATTGCAGAAACATTGACTGATAAGATTGCTATTTATAGCGAAGATGGAAATATTATAAGCGACCTTTCTAATTTTATTTTTATAGAAGATGATTGTAAACTTACTATTGAAAATTTTGTTGTAGAATGTTTTTCTTGTGGTGGTCATTGTAAATGTTGCGAGTGCTATATAATAGAAGGTAATTTGTTTGCAGGTGATGTACTATTTGAGCGCAGTATAGGCAGGACTGATCTTAAAGGCTCTGACAAAAATGAAATGTATGACTCACTTTGCAAGCTTGAAAATTTAAATTTTGACCATACTTACAGTGGTCATGGAGAAAGTACAGATAGCGTTCAGCAAAAAAAGAATATCGCAGTTTATAAAAGATTTCTTACAAGATAAAAAAAGTGATTTGAATTAATCACTTTTTTTTATTGCCAAATCTCTAATTATTTTTTTGCAGGCGCAAATCTTTATCTTCTATATAAACACAAATTGAGGTGTTTTTATCTGCAATTCTACTTGAAATGCGTTCATCATAGTAATCATTAATGTCAGATAATGTCAAATTGGTTGTAATTATTGTTGGTCTTTTGTTCATTCTTCGTTCATTTAGCACTTGATAAAGATAACTTAATGTAACATTAGGATTTCGTAGTTCTGAGCCTAAATCGTCAATAAAGAGAATTTCTGCGTCGATATATTTAGAAATAAGATTCTGTTTTTCATTTGCATCACGGGTTGAATAACTTTTGACAAAATCTTGATGCATAGCAAAAGAGGTGGTTAATAGCACTAGTTTGTGTCTTTTTATAAGTTCATTAGCCATACATTTTATTAGGTGAGTTTTTCCGACACCAGTTTGTCCAGCAAGACAAATTATTGTCTTATCAAAGTTAGAATGACACCAAGCTTGCATTTTGCTGTAAAGCTTTTGAATGAAATCTTTATTTTGGAAAATTTGGAAATTAGAACTTTCAAAATCTTCCAGCTCTAAAAAACCACTTTCATATTTTAAAATTTTGTTAACTTCATCTATAAGGCAATCGCAGTAACGTGAACCATTCATGCCTGTATCATTACATTTTTTGCAATTATAAATTGGTTCAACTGAGCCAATATTTAATTCTTTTAGACGATTTTGAAACTCTTGTTTAAGTGAAGATAACTTTTCATTATCGTCAACGCCAGTTTTTGCATTTTCAATCATTTGATTTACATAAGCTAGATAAAGATTTTTGAATTTTTGATCGTTGTAAGCCTGCTCTTTATGGGCAAGTGCTTGACGTTCAGCATCAAAGTGGCGATCATCTATTATCTTTTTCGCTCTTTCTAATATTGTAGTTTTCATTGAATCTCCTAATTATTAAACGTCAATTTCGTCAATAGACTGAAAGAGAGCATTAAGTTGACTGTTTGAATAACTTCTTCCAGTAAAGTTTTTGGCAGAATTATTTTGGTTTGTGCTATTTGAACTAATAGGTGTTGTATTTTTAGCTTCTTGTAAGGTCTTAATCCCTTTTTCATGCCAGTCAGCTAAAATTCTACTTAGATATTTGATAGGATTTTCTTTTGCTTTTGAAAGGTTAGTTGCATGTTCAATTAACTCATCACTAAGTTTCCAACTATCTTTCCAAGTTTTGTAATTTTCACGATCAATAAAGTTTACAACTCTTTTAATACCAAGTTCATCTAAAATGTTTTGTAATTTCTCATCTACTGCAAGAATTTCACCCATATATTCATTGAAGGCATCAATAGAAAGTAAGCCAAGTTTATAAAATTTAGCGACCGACTTATCCATTCCGTCGAGTGTACGAATAGAACTTTTAAAGCAATATCTTGCTATTTCAAGAAGAAGTGACCTGTCAAAGCCTAAATTGATCCATTTCAATATATAATTTTCAACCACAACTTCTAAGTTTTCATAGAAAAGTCCAAGTTCTTTATTTATTTCTTTTGAAAGGTCGTATAGTTCTTTTTTATCTTTTTCAAAGTTGTCAATTTCGTTTGAAGAAAATAACTTCATTTCATAGTATTTTTTGATTAATCCGTCAGCCTTTTCAACTGAAAATCTATTTTTCCCTTTGAAAGTTTTACAAATATGAAGAATTACATCAAGAGAGAACCCATAATCATTTAACCATTTGTTTACGGTGGCTCTCTCTTCAACATAAGGTGCTCGCTTTATTCCTGTTGCATTAAAAATTTCAGTAATTTCAGGTGATTTCTCTTCAAACTTATTGAGTCTTTCTTCAACTTGAAGGGTGCTAGTTATTCCTTCATTAGCCCAATTTTTGGCGACTGTCAAAATATAATTATACCCAACTGCACTTTGTTTTGTTTCAACACAATATTTCATAATCATGAGTAGAGCTTCTTGTTCTACATGAAATCTCTCTAAAAAATCATAATATTCTTGATATTCATGCTTTGATATCGAACGTTTACCTTGGAAAATCTCTTGTGCTTGTTGATTGAATGTTTCATATTTATCAGGCTTATAAAGTTTGTTTGCTGAAACCACATTTTTTAGAGGAATATAAGTTACTTCAAGAGGGTTTACTCTAAGAAGTCTAACAAGTCCTTGCTCTTCCCAATATTCAAAAGCAGAAATAATTTCGTCTTCGCTTAAATTAAGAGTGCTTGAAAAGTTTGAAAGAGAGTTGTCAAAGGCGTTGCTAGAACATAAATAAAGTCCATAAATATAAACAATGACTTGATTTGGCTGGGCAAAAGGTAGATAGTCGTTTATAAAGATATTATCCAGTTCTGTTTTAGAACTTGCAATATATTCAGTTGAGTATTTGCAAAATGACATTATTTTCTCCTAATAATAAAAATTAATAAAATTACAAAAAACATTGTAACACAACAAGTTTTATTTTTCAACCAAATTTGAAAGGTTGTCTTATTTTAATATGAGAAGTATTTTATTTTGTAATTAAATTTATTTTGCGCGCGTAAAGTATAGCATGAAAAAAATATTGTTAAATAAAAAAATTATAAAGTATGTTTTGTCAGGCATATGCCTAGCTTTAATTATCTTGGCTGTAATACTTTTTTGTATTAAGGGAAAGGAAGATGATAGCAAGGGATTAAATAATTATATTTTAAAGCTTGATTATGATGAGGACAGCAATTTGCTAAAAGGCAGGGAAGAAATATGCTATGTTAACAATAGTAATAATTGTTTTGATAAATTATATTTTCATCTTTATCCGAATGCATTCAGAGAGGGTGCTAAGGCAAAAGTGGTTTCGCAAACCAATATAGATAACGCCTATCCTAATGGTTTGGATTATGGAAATATAAGAATAAACAGCGTTAATGATAAGCAAAGTGGTTTTACAGTAGCTGGTGAAGATGAAAATATCTTAATTGTAGAGCTTGAAAGTGAATTGTTTCCAGATGAAAAGATAACTTTGAGTATAGATTTTGAGGTTAAACTTGCAAATATTAATCATAGGCTTGGATTTGGAGATAAGACTATAAACTTCGGCAATTTTTATCCTATTGCCTGTGTTTACGAGGAAGGAAAAGGCTTTTGTCAAGATTTATATCACTCAAATGGAGATCCATTTTACAGCGATGTTGCAAATTTTGATGTGGAGATTTCTATTGATAATTCTTTTATGATTGCAAGTACTGGCAGTTTGACATCCTCAGAAAACTGCAACGGAAAAACAACTTATTTTTATAAAGCTAGCAAGGTAAGAGATTTCTGCTTTTCTCTCAGTAAAGAATTCGAGATGGTTTCCACTAAGGTAGAGGATATTGAAGTAAAATATTATGGCTATAAAGGTGATGGTAATTTAGATAAATGTTTAAATGTTTCAATAGATGCACTTAAAACTTTTAATGACCTATTTGGTAAATATCCTTATAATACTCTTTCTATTGTAAAATCAAATTTCATTCATGGGGGCATGGAGTATCCAAATATTGTTCTTATAAGCGACAGAATAACTGATGAAAAGGATTTAAACTATGTCATTGTTCATGAAATAGCTCATCAGTGGTGGTATGGTCTTGTGGGAAATGATGAATATAACCACGCTTGGATTGATGAAGGTTTGGCTGAATATAGCACGCTTTTGTTCTTTGAAGAAAACAAAGAGTATGGCGAAAATTATAAAGGACTTGTAAATAATGCTTTGAAAAGTTATATGTTATTTGAAGAGGTATATTTAAAGGTTACAGGTAAAGTTGATGGAAGAATGGATAGACCTCTTAGTCAGTTTGAAACAGAGCCTGAATATACTCAATGCACTTATACAAGAGGAATTTTGATGTTTAATTCATTTAGAGAACTTGTTGGAAGAAATAAAATTATAAAAGCAATGAAAACATTGCAAGAAAAATATAGGTATAAAAACATATCAAAAGATGAACTAATTTCAGTTTTTGAAAAGTTTGGAGGAAGAGAAACCGAAAGCTTTTTCAATAACTGGTTAAATGATAAAGTCGTGCTAACAAAAGGCTGATAGACCTTTTAAAATAATGTTTATCAACATGAATTTCCCTTGCATATTATGTATTTATGATAAGGAGAATTTATGTGTGGAATTTGTGCAAGTTTAGGTGATACTAATCAGATTGAAAAAGTGATTAAAGGTCTAAAAAAACTGGAATATCGTGGTTATGATTCAAGTGGCATAGCATTTAAAAATGGAGATATTTTAAAGTCTGTTAAAAGCGTAGGGCAGATTAATAAACTTGAAGAGAAAATTGGAAATGATTTGTATTCCA
>CARBWQ010000059.1 GCA_948949055.1 uncultured Eubacteriales bacterium
CCCCATTTATTTACTTTGTCATATTAACATATTCTTTTTAGTTTTGTCAATCTTTTTGTGAAAATATTTTATTTTTTTATTATTTACCATTTAATTGGTAGTTTTGTTAATCTTGGTGTTGACAACAACTTCGTTTTATGGTAAAATTGTATCGTTTAAGGAGATTGTTATGAGAAGTGATTTATTAAATGAAAAATTAGAAACTGCTTATAAAAATTTGCAAATTTTAGATGATTTTAAATCTAAGACTATTGTTAGTACTGGCATGAATAATTATGGTCAAGAGAAATTTATTTATGAAATTGATGGAAAAAAATATTTAGATGAATATATTTACAATCTTTTCCATGATGCTATTTTGGTTGTTGATGGAGTTAATAAACTATCTGCTGATGATGCTCGTGAGATTATGCCTAATCTTACTAAATTGTGTGCTGTTATCAATGAATATGGTAAAAATTTTGAAAATGGCAATTATGGATTTAACATCGTTCTAGAAAAGAAAGGTAATTCTGATAAAGAGTTTGTTGTTGGGGATATTATTACTTCTTATTTTGATAGATGTTTACTTTTGGAAGCTCTTGATAAAATTAAAGTTTTACCTAATAAAGAAGAGGGTAAGGTAGAAAATGTAAGAACTGCTGAGCTTATGAATGATAAGATTCACGAGATTAAGTTGAGCGTTATAGAAACTTTTATCAATGACAAAGGTGTAGAGTTTGGAATTCTTAATGGAAAGAGCAGTACTAGCTTATACAATATAATTAAGCATGAGTTTGAAAGAGGCGAAGTTAGCAAAACTATTGAAAAAGTTTTAAATGAGAGTGATATCTTTGTTCGAAATTATGCTAATGTTCAAGTTAAAACTCTTATGAATATCAAAACTGCACCAAAAATTTACAAGAAAAAATTGAAATCTGCATTGTCAGATAAGAAAAAAGATAATTTTAAACATAAGATTAATGAAACTGTAAGTAGTTTAAAATCTCGCAAAATATCATTTGTCGCTATTCCTCTTGTTGCAGGTGCTGTTTTAGCTGGTGGTTATCATGGTAGCTGTTATGTTGTGAATGAAATACAAAGCAGCAAAAATCTGGATACTATTGCTCAACAAATTAAAGAAAATGCTGGTTATTCTGACTTTAAATGCAGTGCGATTTCAGCAGAAGAAATTGATGGCAAGTATTTTGTAGAAATTTATGGCTTTGGAATTAAAGAAGGTGAGAGCAGTGCCTCATTACAAAGTGTTGCTTATGAGATAGATAAAGAACTTTACCAAGAAATTTCTGAAAACTATTCAATTGAATTTAGCAAAAATGAAAACGGTGATGTTATCGGTGCTAAAAATACGATGAAGAAAAATATTAAAGTTATTGATGATATCAAGTCAAATAGAGTTAGATGGGACGTTAATAAAAAACTTGTAGAAGAAACTGAAAGCACTCCTGATTTTGTTGGAGATATCAACGATTCAATTACAAATGAATAGAATTCAATAGTCTAAAACTAATGGAGGATTTAATTTGGATTATAATAAGATTCAAGAAGATGATTCTGTCGATATTGATTATTGATATCTTAAACAGCAAATTTGTGACTCAACGATTAATGGCGAAAGCTTTTTAATTGCAGGTCCTGTTGATACTGCATTGCAATGCGTTAAAGATAGTGGTCATAATTATATTTGTGCACCTACAACTCTTTCAAGTGATTATGATCTTGGTTCAATCATTTTTTATGCGATAGAACTAGCTCAGAAAGAGCCAGAAAAACAGACAATTCTATATTTGGGCGATCTTGCTGTAATTAAAGAGAGTATTAGTGACTTAATTGTAGGGTTGCTTAAAAGTCAAAAAAGAAGCGATAAAGTTTTGCCTGATAATTGTGTGATTGGTGCTTCTACATCAGTAAATGAACACTTTGCACTTCAAGATCCTATTTATAGACATTTTGATAGAAGAATTGAAGTTAAATTCCTTCAAAGAGAAAGAAATCGCAATGATGATGGTGAATCATTGCAAAACTGCTAATAATTAAAAAAGACTTTGTTTAGAAGTCTTTTTTTTTATTTAGGGACGCAAGAATAACACAAAAGTAATGAGTGTTTTCTTATAACAATTTATTTGAGAATTTAATAGCTGTTGAAGTATATTGCAAAATGCAGTTTTGTTCAAATTTTATTGTCAAATTTCCTTTCGGCATAAAAAATCATAAAAATTTTCAAAAATTTGTCATAAATAGTTGACTATTTTTAAATTTTTGCATATACTATTGCTAGCACTTGCATTAAGAGAGTGCTAAAAAGTCGAATATTAGAGGTTGTTATGGAACTATCTGACCGTAAACAAAAGATTCTCTGTATAGCTGTTGAAGAGTACATTAGAGAATGCAGTCCTATTACATCAGGGGGCATAAATGACATTGCATCTCTTGGCTGTTCTACTGCCACACTTAGGAATGAACTTTCTGCTCTTGAAGCGATGGGTTATTTAAGGCAACTGCATACTTCGGGTGGAAGAGTGCCTACTCCACAAGGTTATAGATATTATGTTGAAAAACTTTTATCTTCAACTTCGGCAAGTGATATTGAACTTGAAAAGGTTAAGGATATCATAAATTCAAGGACCAGTTCGCTTAACGAGATTGTTTCAGGAATTGCCAAAGTTGTTAGTGAGGTGACAAATTATCCAACAGTTATCATGACCACAGGATATGAGAATCTTATACTTAAAGAGTTTAAGATTATGCCACTACTAGATGATAAAATAATGGTACTTGTTGGGACTGAAACTGGTTATATCTATCAGACACTTGATGCACGAGCAAACCTAGAAGAATGCAATGACGCTACAAACTATCTTACAAATCATTTCAGAGGCGAAACTATTGGTTATATGATTGACAATATGGCTGAGCTTGAAAATGGTATGAATGAAGAGATAATGGCGTTTGAGAAGGTTGTAAATACTCTTATTGATGGATTAAAGAAACTAAACTCTCAGCGTTATCTTGATGTAAGGCGAGAGGGCAGTGCAAAACTTCTCGATGACAAAAAGAGTGTTGAAGATGCTAAGAAGGTTTTAAGTGTTTTAGATGATGAAAAGGAGTTGTCTAGTATTTTAGAACTTGAAGGTAAAGGAGACATTGAAGTTACTGTGGCAGAAGAAGAGGGAAGTTGTTCGGTAGTAAAAGCGCCTATTTGTGTGAATGGTAGGCAACTTGCTTCAATTGGAGTTATTGGTCCACAAAGAATGGATTATGCAGGTATTGCATCTGCACTAAAAGTTGTGATTGATAACCTAAATGATTTAAAAGGAGAATAGATGCGTTTCATAGATGATGAAGAGGCTTTTGATGATGATGATTTTATAATTTCAGAAAATGAGGCTAGAATTAAAGAAAATGAACCTGAAAATGAGGAAATTCTTGAAGAAAATGAAGAAAATCCTGAAAAAGAGGACTTAGAAACTGAAATTGATGTTAATGCAGAAGTTTTGAGTGATGAGGAAAATGATAGCGAAAATAGTTATTTAGACATGGCGAGGAGAATCCAAGCCGACTTTGATAACTATCGTAGACATGCAACCGAAAACATTAAAAAAGCAAAAATTGATGGTCAGGCATCAGTTATAGAGGTGTTCTTACCATGCCTTGACACCTTTAAAGAAGCGAAAAAAAGTATAACTGATGAAAATGTACTTAAAGGCGTGGAAATGATTGAAAACAAAATCAATGATGCTCTAAAAAGCTTAGGGGTTGAAAAAATTGAGTCCATTGGACAGATTTACAATCCTCACGTTCATGAATCTCTTGCAATTATGAGAGATGAGAGCAAAGAAGATGATATCATCTTGGATGAATACCAAGCTGGATATAAATTCAATGACAAAGTGCTTAGATATGCAAAGGTCATTGTAAATAAGTTAAATTAAAAAGGAGATAATTATGGGAAAAATTATAGGTATTGACTTAGGAACTACAAATTCATGTGTTGCAGTTATGGAAGGTGGTAAACCAACTGTTATTGCAAATGCTGAGGGAGATAGAACTACTCCTTCTGTTGTCGCTTACACAAAAGAGGGTGAAAGACTTGTTGGTAAAGTTGCAAAGCGTCAAGCTATTGTGAATGCCGATCAAACAATTCAATCTATTAAAAGAGAAATGGGAAGCGACTATAAAACTTCTTTAAATGGTAAGGACTATACTCCACAAGAAATTTCTGCAATGATTCTTGGTAAACTTAAAGCTGACGCAGAAAGCTATTTGGGTGGAACTGTTTCACAAGCTGTTATTACAGTTCCAGCATATTTCAACGATTCTCAAAGACAGGCTACAAAGGACGCTGGTAAAATTGCTGGTCTTGAAGTTCTTAGAATTATTAACGAGCCAACTGCGGCTGCTCTTGCTTATGGACTTGATAAAGGTGAGAACTCAAATCAAAAGATTTTAGTTTATGACCTTGGTGGTGGTACATTTGACGTTTCTATTCTTGAAATCGGTGACGGTGTATTTGAAGTTCTTGCAACAAATGGTAATACTCGTTTAGGTGGAGATGATTTTGACAACAGAATTATAGACCTTTTAGTTGAAGAATTTAAATCAACTAATAGCATTGATCTTTCAAGCGACAAACTCGCTATGCAAAGACTTAAAGAAGCTGCTGAAAAAGCTAAAATTGACCTTTCAGCAACTCCTAAAACTACAATTTCTCTTCCATTTATCACTGCTGATGCAACTGGTCCAAAACATATGGAATATGAACTTACTCGTGCTAAGTTTGATTCAATTACAGAAGATCTTGTAAAAGAAACTATTGATTGTACTGTTAAAGCTCTCGCTGATGCTAAACTTGGTAAGAATGATGTAGATAAGATTGTTTTAGTTGGTGGTTCTACTCGTATCCCAGCTGTACAAGAAGCTGTTAAAAACTTTACAGGTAAAGAACCTTACAAGGGCGTAAACCCAGATGAATGTGTTGCTGTTGGTGCAGCTATTCAAGCAGGCGTACTTGGTGGAGAAGTTAAAGATGTTCTTCTTCTTGACGTAACCCCACTTTCTCTTGGAATTGAAACACTTGGTGGTGTATTTACAAAACTTATTGAAAGAAATACAACAATTCCTACTAAGAAATCACAAGTATTCTCAACTGCAAGTGATGGTCAAAGTGGCGTAGATATCCATGTATTACAAGGTGAAAGAGAATTTGCTAGTCAAAACAAAACTCTTGGAAGATTCCAACTTACAGATATTCCACCAGCACCAAGAGGAGTTCCTCAAATTGAAGTTACTTTCGATATCGATGCAAATGGTATAGTTAAAGTTTCTGCTAAGGACCTTGGCACAAACAAAGAACAAAATATCACTATTACAGCTTCTTCAAACCTTAAAGAAGAAGATATTGAAAAGGCTATTAAAGAGGCTGAGGCTCATGCAGAAGAAGACAAGAAGAGAAAAGAACTTGTTGAAACTAAAAATCAAGCCGACAACTTAGTTTATGGTCTTGAAAAGATGCTTAAAGATAATGGCGATAAACTTGCAGAAGAAGACAAGAAGAAACTTGAAGAAGCTATTGAAAAAGCTAAGAAAGATTTTGAAAGCGAAGATATTGATACTGTTAAGAAAGCCATTGATGAACTTACAAATGTATCAAATGGTATAGTAACTAAAATGTATCAAGCAGCAAACCCAAATGGTGGAACTGATGGTACTAATGGTGACGGAAACAATGGTGGAACTGATGGTGACCCTGAGGTTGTTGTTGAATAATTAAATATTGGATTAAGGGGAGTTTTATGCTCCCTTAGTTCCATTATTTAAAAAGGAAATATGGATAATTTGTTAAAATAAGGTGTAAAAACATAAAAAATTAACATAAAATTGCCATTTTCTTTAAAATATATATTAAAAAGGATAAATATGGCAGGTAAAGATTATTATTCAATTTTAGGTGTAGATAAAAATGCAAGCGACGATGAAATTAAATC
>CARBWQ010000060.1:0-3305 GCA_948949055.1 uncultured Eubacteriales bacterium
TCTCCTCTTTATATTAAAATATTTGAATTGCCTTTTAAAATATTTGAATTGCCTTTATTATAATAGGAATACTTCTCCACAATTTTACTCGTTTAAACTCGCCAGTAGCCATTCTATTATAATTTTCATTTATTAAAATTGTTCTTATACCAATCTGTGATAACTTTTCTAATTCACTTGGTAAATCATCTATAAAAACATCTATTTTGTTGTCTATGCAATCTCTATACTTATTCCCAACACAAACTTTATCATAAGGTACTTTATATTTATTTAACCACATAAGTGTTACATTTAGTGGATCAAAAAAATCATTATTGTTTCTATTAGAAATTATAAAGATTTTATGCCCCATTGCCCTTATTCTTTTTATAGCGTTTAATGCACCTCTTTTAATTGGTACTTTGGCAACAATTTTTTCTCCATTTTCTTTCCAAAACTTTTCTTTTATTTCTCTATGCCAATTGAATATATCTTTAAGATCATATTCATTACTATTTATTAATCTAAATGGTAAATTGTTTTTCTTGATGTATCTTTTTGCTGATCGTATTTTAAACTTATGCCAATTGGTCAAAGTACCATCAACATCAATTCCTATTTTCATAATTCCACCTAATTTGATAAACTTTTTTATCTTAGTTTTAATAGATTATACAATAAACAAATTTAAAAGGCAAATTTTATTTGAAAATACGAAAAATTAATTAGAAGATAATTGGATAAAATCGCTATATTTTGATATTAAAAATACAAGAATTTGCTCCCAAAAATCAAAAAAATCAACAGATAAACAAACTTATCTAAGATCTATACAGTTTTTGCACTAATTTGCTTAATTTTAAGCAAATTTTATGTGTATTTTCAACTATTTTCATATTTTTAAACAACTTCTCTTGCTAAATTATACCAGTATTTTTATATTACTAGCAATAATTTTATGTAAACACCCTCCTTATTTTTGCCTCTCGTTGTTGTCAAGTTAGCATAGCCCTCGCAGGTGTAAACAGAAAAAAATATTGCTTAAAATCGAATAATTTAAGTCAGATAGAAATATCTGGCTTTTTTTTAGTCTACACCTAAGACAATACTTTCTTCTTATTCGTTGACTCCTTTTCTAAGTTTTAAAATGTCATGTTTACTCCTGGACAATGCTACCCTGCCACTGATTGAAGGAAAAATTCAAGGAGGTTAAATTTGATAAAAAAACAAATCGCTTACTTGCAGTTTTTTTTAACGAAAGTCTTAAATAATTTTAAGATTATTTGATATTTGCCTTTGATTTTGAAAGCATATATAAAAAATAGTTCATTCTAAATTTACACAAAAAGTATACTAATTTTTTCCCTTTTTCTAATTCTTTAACATTAACAGAGTTAAGAGCCTGTTTGATATTTCTATCATTAAGTAAATTTTTTATTTCATTTTTAAACAACTTATAATTATCAATCTTTCGGAAATATTTTCTAATCAATCTACATATTATCCTCACAACAAAATAATTGAAATACCTATTTTCAGAATATAAGGAATTTCTTTCAAAAAACTTAACATATTCATCTACCAAATTTAAAAATCTTTCGCACAAATCTTGCGTGTAAGTGTTGCAAGTTGACTCAAAATTTACAAAATAATTGTAAAAAGTTATATTTGAATAATAAATATTTTCAGCTCTAAAATAAACTTCAAAATTAAATAATCCATCTTCCCCATTCTTTAATCTTGAATTAAATTTTATATTATTTTTGACCAAAAATTCTCTTCTATACACCTTTGCCCAAGGTGTGTCAGCACATAAAAATTTACTATTAGTGTTTTTAAAAATAGCATCAAATAAATATTGTTTATCTTTAATGAAAAAAGATGTATTATAATCTTGAAAGCTTAAATATCTTTTCTCGCCTGAATTTATAAAGCTGTTTGTAATTATCACATCTACCAAGTTTTCGGAAAGTTTTGATATTATATTACAAATTTGCTTACAAGCATCAATCTCAAGCCAGTCATCAGAGTCCAAAAAAATAACATAGCTTCCACTTGCTAGCGACAACCCTAAATTTCTAGCTTCCGACACTCCTCTATTTACTGTATGTATTACCTTTATATAACCAAGGGATTCAAGACCATCAAGTTCTTTTTTAAATATTTCATCACTGCCATCATCGATAATAATGACTTCTAAATCTTTAAAATCCTGACTAATTAAAGACTTTTTACATCTTTCAAAATACTCTTTTTTTGTATTATAAAAAGGTATAATTATAGATAATTCTTTCATAATTTAACACAATTTACTAATTTCATTATAAACAGCGTCTGTTTTTTCTTCATCTCCTTCCAAAGCAACAACACAAGTTTGCCTTGGTTCCTCGTATATATCAAACTCAAATTTAACGCCATCTTTTTTATAAACTATTCTAGTTCTAATCAAAGTGTTGTCTTTCTTATAATCAAGGAAGTCAAGTATTGACTCGACTGCCTCATCATTTGTGTATGAAAGCGCAAGCGACTCTTTTCTTTCAATTAAAATATTTGAAGAGAGTTTGTCTTCCTTAAAATCAAGCTCTTTTACCACTTTGCCGTCGCTTTCATTTATGGTAAGTCTTGCCATTGTCTTGTTTTCTTTTCTATAAATTATTCTTGTTTGTTTGTTTCTGCTTACAAAATTGTAATTATTCTCCTCACAATAATTGATGTAAGGTGATAAATCTTTCACCTCAAAACTATATTCATGTTCTTTCATTTTCATTTTCCTCCTCTAATTTTTTATTTGGATACATAAATCTTGTCATAACTTGATGTTCGGGTTTTCCGATTAAAAAGTGCAAATTTGCTTCACTTGGACTATCTGTGGAATGGATCAAATTTGTCAAGAATGGGTGCCACAAAATTTTCTTCCCATCATTCCACATCACTTCACGATTGACAATTTTTTTGCCAAGCTCACTACGTATTTTCTTTTTTGTAGCGTAAAGTTTATCTGAACGCTCTTTAATCAAAATAATGTCAGATGTTCCACTATAAGCCCTCAAATTATCTCTACCTGATGGGTGAGAGAATATCAACGGTGTAATACCAGTAATCTTCGTAGGCTGAGCAAGATCCACAAAGTATTCTTCTATCGCACCTCTTCCCCTCTTCAAGAAAGCCTCTCTTACTGTCCCCCTTACTCCTAAGTTATAAGCAGAGGGCTTTATCATTATGCTATTTAGTCCGTTTTCTTTGAAAAAACGTGGTGTAAGACCTGAATAAAAATATTTGTTTCCATTGAAATTTAATACCTCTTCCAAACTATCATCAAACAT
>CARBWQ010000060.1:3315-5972 GCA_948949055.1 uncultured Eubacteriales bacterium
TTTGGGGTTAGGTCACTTAAAATTAAATCGTTCAATTCCTCCGACCACTCTTCAACCTGCCTATCCAAAAGTTCTTTTCTCTTCTTTGAAACATCACTAAATTTGGGATTAAATTTATAATAAGGATTCAGCTCGATTAATTTCTTAAAATATTCATCTTTTTCAAACTTGCTAGTAGCAACTTTTAATAAAAATTTATAGCAATATGAAACAGAGCCTCTAAAAGCTGGATATTTTAAGGCATCATTAAACACGTTTTTATAAAAAGGAATTTCTTTGTTTTTCAACTTCCCATGCCTTGCCAGATATGAAAACTCTCTAATAATATACATAAGCTCAAATTTTTCATTTTCAAGCACTTCATATTCATCATACACTTTTTCTTTACTCAAATTTAGTACATTGCCAAAGCCATAACCGACAAATGGTGTAGAATCAAAAAAATATGTATTCCCTTTTTCATCATCTACCAAAACAGCAACATGGCGACTGGTAAAATCATCTGGGTCAAATTCTCTTTTATTACACAAAACATATTTATAATTCTTTCCAATTCCTAAATATTTTAAGTATTCTATACTCGCGAGAGCTGCCGTGTGACAATTTCCTTTAAGTTCTTCAATCGCATTCTCTGGATTTGGGTCAGACTCAGTAAGAATGCTTTGTCTAACCAAATCATTTACCACCTTTAATTTCTCTTCAAAACTAAGTAAATCAAATTCTTTATTAAATCCACAGTCATAAAATGTGTTATTGGGATCATATATAGGTTTAAGATGTTCTTTCTTGGGTAAATTTTTATTCATATTTATCCTCCAAAATAAAATTTAAAAATTCTCCTATTATCTTTTTCATATCATATTCTTGCCTTAATCTTAGTTGAGAATTTTTATTCATTCTTTTAATATCCTTGCTATTTAGAAATTTCTTTACTTTATCTGCACTATGTTTTATATCATTTAAATCTACAAGAACACCATCTTCTGTATCTGTTATTTGTTCTGAAAAGCTTTCAATTTTATTAGCAACAATTAATATATTGTTTTTGTTTAACTTCCTCACCTCATTTATTATAAGTCCCATAATTTCTCTCTTTGATGGCACCAAAAGCACAATTTTGCCCTTAAAATGTTGCAAAATATAATTTGGAAAATTAAAAGGTGGATCAATAAACAAACAAGAATTATATTTATTTGCACAATCTTGATATAGTCGTAAAATTGGTTGATCTATATAATAACTTTGCGCTATAATCACACTTTTGATTTCCATTTCAGCACCTAGTTTCATTGCAACATCAAGTCCTTTATATTCTTCTGCTCTTCCATAAGCTAAGATTATAGTTTTTTCATTTTTAAATGATTTGAAACTTTTTTTAATAACATAATTAAAAAGTCTTGATTTCCTTTTTCTCTTTAATTCAATTCCATTTACAATTTTAACTACTTTCTCTTCCTTTAAATGATATTCTTCTAATAAATGTCTTTCAAAGCTTAATCCTACAACACCTAAATAGTTTAATTTATTGTTATTTATATAATCTATTGCATCCTGTTCCCATTTCAACCTATCAAAATAGTAATCAGCAGAATTTTTTATCGCTGAATCAACTTTATGGATTTTAACCGATGAATGTGGTATCCAAATCTTGTAGTGATTGTCAGCACAACTAAGCATCTTGCCTAATCCTGCAAATGGCGTATCATTATATATCGTAATCACTTTATCGTAAGCTGAAAAATTGATATTGTTAATCACATTAGCCGTGTTTTTGGATAATTCCCTCCATTCTTTAAGTGTACCAAAGTTAACTTTACCTTGAGTACCATTTGAAATTTGAAAAAGTTTGACATTTTTATATAACAAATTATTGTTTTTTGTTTCGTGAGAAAAGCCAAAACTATCATGATTATACTCAGGCGAAAAAATGTTAATGCAAAATTCAATTTCCCTATTCTCTAGCTCTTTATTTAATAATTTTATATATCTTTTTACCATAGTGCCAACCCCAGTATAATGACTAGTTATACCATCATGAGCACATAAATTAATCAATAATTTCACTTATTAACCCCATCACATCACCGTTCTCTACATCAAAAAGCCTAAAATTTATATTCTTAGCATACATTTTACAATTAAACATTGTTATCTCTTGTAGTAACCTTTGATTATTTACATTCCCATAAGGGTCTTTGTCATTGGGATACCTTATCAAGAAGTTTTCGTCATCTTTTATCAAATAATATACAAAAACTGTTTCATCTTTATATAAATCTATAAACTTTTTAAACCAACTTTCAACTTCATCTAGAGAGAAATCAAAATCAATATCAACTATATGTCTTGCCTGATTATAAGAGAAAGTGCTTATAGGTCCTCTATCAATTATAATCGTTCCTTCTTTAAACATATCAATTTTCATTTCATCATTCTTTAAATAGAGATTTTGGTCTAAATTGATATTGTTAAAAATTTCTTTTAAAACTATTTCATCAACAATAAAAACATCTTTTGGGTTTAACGACTTAACTTTTTCAATCAGTGTTGTCTTTCCTACACCAGGAAGTCCTTCTAAAAAACAAATTTTCCTCATTCTTAACTCCAAAAGGTTTTTTCATTATTATATAATAATTGTTTGAATATGTAAAGTAAAA
>CARBWQ010000061.1 GCA_948949055.1 uncultured Eubacteriales bacterium
CAATATACTAATACTTGTCAACTGCCCGACTGTAAAGAATGCGATAAACCAATATGTCGTCGACGTGGACTGCAATAGAATGGGGCTTATAGACTACGTCAATTATATTCAGACGGTGTTCAATTTCTATAAGGTCAAGTACGACAAGTCGGCTTTATCGGAAATCGTAAATCGTTGCAATAAGGACTTCGGCAAGATAAACAACGAGGTCAATAAACTTATGATATACGCGGGCAGTGAGATAGAAATCGACAGACAGGTTATAGACTACATCGTCGCGACTGACACCGAGACGCAAGTATTTGAATTTATATACGCGATACAGGACGGACGGTACGACAATGCTATGGGGATTATAGGCGTGCTTTTGAGCAGAGGGGATAAGCCGTCGATGATACTTGCGACTCTCACGCTGACATTTAAGCGTATGTTTGCGATAATGACCAATGAAGGAGACGAAGAATTCTTGTGCGAAAGGCTGGGAATGAAAAAAGGCGCGCTTTTTATGACTAAAAAGAAAATCGACGAGGCAAAGCGCAGAGTGAGTGGCTTTTTGACAAAACTCAAAGACGCGGTGTATTATCTATATCAACTCGAATATGATTTTAAGAGCGGAAAGATTTCTCAAGAAAGCGCTCTTGATCTGGCAATAACACACCTTATAGGAAAGACTTATGCAAAATGAAAGACAGGCGTTTGGCGCGCCAAGAACGCCTAAATTAAAAAACGATTGGGTGACGGTAATATTGAAAGTCTTGCTGTATGCGGGAATGTTTTTTTCGCTCTTTTTCTTTGGCAAGCGTAACTTCAATTCGCTTTTTGTAGCGGTTATTGATCCGTCATATACGGACTTGTTCGGTATATCTCTTGCAGAATATATTTCGTCAATGGGAAATACTATGTTGCTTGCAATGAAGATAATGTTGCCGGCAATATGCGCTTTGTTGTTTTTCTTGTTTTATTTTTTTATATTTCAATTTATTCAATCTTTTAAACATCTTAATTTTCTCATAAGTATTTTTTTCAATAATGTCCAAATATTTAATCTTGCCACTCATATGATTGAAATAATGAGTGTTTTTATTTTTAATAAAACAAGCCCAACTAGGTTGTTCTAAAGTTATTGTCGAATACTTATCTTTTATTAAATCATTAAATTCATCTATATAAATAGATTCATATTTATCACCTTGCAAAATCCTTCTATGGTCGGTAATAAACAGAATATCTGATTTATCCTTACTTGTTATTTTATATAGATTTTTACATTTATTATTAATTACGTAATCTTTTTTATTTGGAGTAAATGTTTCACAAACAAAATTCAATCCCTTATCTACTGATGGTAGATCGTTTACAATATATTCACGCAAAAGTTGATAAATTTTCAGTCCTAAAAATGTTCGTTCAGGCAAATTGTATTTCTTTTCAATCTCGATTACAAATTTGATATCAAACACTATATTTTTCCTTTAAATTCTTTTACGTATGTTTTAAAATATGTATAAGAAGGATTTATAGAAGGCACTACCTCCCCTCTTAAAATCATCTCTTCAAATTTATCAAAATCAACCATCTCCACAGAATTAACTTCATTTTCTTGTAAAATAAGATTATTAATATCAATAGTTTTTTCAACTAAAAATATTTCCACTATATCTCGCACCCTGGTATAACTACCAACATAAGTAATTTCTTCTTTGTTTACAACAAGTCCCAATTCTTCTTGACACTCACGAATACAGGCTTGCAAACTTGATTCGCCAGCATCAACTGCACCAGCTGTTTGAGACCAAAGACCTGGAAACTTTTTTGTGTTTAAAGCTCTTTGTTGAATCAAAAATTTTTCTTTATCTAAAATCCAAATATGTGCAGAAAGCCTATATTCACCTTGTTGCACATCATGCCTATCTTTTACTATTCCAGTACTTTCTTTTCTTCTATCATAAATATCAACGTTTTCCATATTTTCCCTCCATTTTATTTTTAAAATTTATAACTTTTTGATCAGTTTTAGAAAAAAAATTTTCATCTAATATTGTTGCCAAATCCTCTCGGATTGGTTTAGGGCAAGTTTTGCTATTATAAATACAATTATAACAAAGAGATCCAAATAAATCATTATTTACTTGTTTTTTTCGTAAATTTTTAATAAAACTATTGTTCCAAGCACTTTTTAAACTTTCTTCTTTTAAATTTGCATAAGTTAGATAATTATTAAAATCTGTACAACAAGCTGATAGATATCCTTCTTTTGTTACTATCAAATTTTTAAAAGTATAATAACAAGGGATATTCCTTTTAGAGGCTACATTATTATTTTCTTGATCATTATTTAAAAATTCGTTTATTTCTGGCATAAAGCCACTTTGATTTCTTACATTAACTATAAATACATCATCACTTATTTTTTTGAAGAAATCTAAAATTGTTCCTCTATCTAAATTTGTATTTTTTGTAGCAATGTATGAAACATATATTTTCAAGTCTAAATTATTAGCAATCTTATATTCATAAATATTTTTAAGATTACTTATAACTTTATCAAAGGCATCTACATTATGAACCAATTTATATGTTTCTTTTTCTATCGCATTTATTGAAAATTTAATACTGTTAAGTCCACAATTATACAATCTTTTTATCCTTTCAATATTAGCAAGCACTCCATTGGTTGTTATGTAAATATATTGATATCCTAATTTTTTACTAAAAGAAATATAATCCTCTAAGTCTTTACAAAGCAAAGGTTCACCTGTGGTATAAAACCCAACTTCTCTTACTCCTTCTTTAAATGCCTCTTCTAAGACTGACATTAACATTTCTTTGTTAATGAATCCCCTATCTCTTGTCATTTTGCTATTTGCACAAAACACACAATTTAAATTACAACTATTTGTTACCTCAACTAATATAGTTTTTGGAAATTCGACATTTTCATAATCTTCAACTTTCATATGATCTGTAATTTTATCAAGCCTTTCTTTTAAGTCCATTCTTTTACCAGCCTTTCATATCTTTCTTTTATTATTTTTGGATAATTATTTAAGCCATTTTTTGTAAACCAACTAAAAGAATAATCTGTATTAAGTTCAATCATACGACTGTCAAATACTATTGGAACTTTTTTTATTTTAAAGTATAATGCACACGCCATTCTATGAGTACCTTCAAACAACTTAAAACTTTCATTTATTATTAGAGGATGTTTTTTATCAAAACCTTTTTCCTTAAAGCTTTCAATTATACTTATAAATCTTTTTTTATTATAAGCTCTATAATTAGGTACTCTCGGATTATTTAATACTCTAATCTTTTGCATTTTATTATATAAATCAAAACCAAATTCATTTTTCTTAAAATAATTTTCTATTGCAAGAAACTTTATAATTACATCTGAGGCATTATAATTATTCCCCATTGAATGCTTTAATAGCCACAAAGTATCAACTTCTATAATAAAATTTTTATTATTAGATAATTCCAATAATTTTTGATTTTCAGTTTTCAAGTTCCTGCCTCCTAGTTAAAAGTTGCTCAATTATTATCCAATCAGAAGGCTCGTCAATTTCGTAATAAGAATCCTCGCTCATAATATAAGTTCCAATCTTGCCATACAATCTACATTTGCCCTTGTACAAATTTTCACGAGAAATGACATATATTGAACCATTCTCAGCTAAAACACCATCCCAGTCTTGCCTTCGTGGTCTTTTCTTAATATCATGACCAATTTCCTTAATACTGCCATCAGACATCTTTTGCCAATAAAATCTTTTCTGAACTACTGTTGAAACTACACTATCAAAATCATAAGAAATGTCTATACAACCGTCGATATCAGAAGTCTTAATAAGAGGATTTGTACACTGAATTAAAATAAGATTTTTGAAATTCTTAACTTTTTCACAAAAATCAAATTCAACTTCTTCGGTAGTTGCAGTATCGCAAGCACTTTCACTTGAACGATTAATTACTACAATTTTATCTTTATTTTTTTTATTGTAGCTTAAAACCACATTTTTTATCTCATCACTGTCAGTCGATACATAAACTTTTGCAACTCTCTCACAATTGACAGCTGCATCAAGCGACCAAAAAATCAAAGGTTGACCACATATTTCTCTTATATTTTTAAGTTTAATTGATTTACTCCCACCACGAGCTGGAATAAGAACAACAAATTCATCTACCATTTTAATTTATCCCTATTTATAATTTCAATATCTAAAATATCTTTCTCTTTCTGCTTCAACGCCAATCTAGTCAAATTTAAATTTGTTAGTAGTTTACTTACATCTGAAACTTCCAAAGCCACTTTATGATCTGTACCTTTTTGATTTCTATTTAAAGTAAAGTGTCTTTCTAAATAATCTGCACCCAATGCGTAAGCAATGGGGTCAAATAAAATTCCACTATGATGCCCAGAAAAACCTATCCCTTTAACTATATTTTTATATCTTTGTTTAAGATATACTATTTCAAGTAAGTTCAAATCTTTTGCTTCAACTGGATAACCTGATGTGCACGCATATAAAATTAAATTATTTGCTTTATTATTCTTTATAAAAAAATCAACTATTTTATCAATATCCTTTTTAGGAGTCATTCCGGTAGACAAATGAATTTCTTTATCGTAATTCAAGCAAACAAATTTTAATAAATCAAAATTCATATTACAAGCAGATGGAATTTTAATAAAATCTGGACCTATTGATAATATTTCTTCGCATGATTTTACATCAAAAACCGAACAAGAATATAAAAGATTTTTGCTGTGCATATAATTTAAAATTTCACTATGTTCAGAAATTGTTAGTTCAAGTTTCTCTCTATGTTCTTTATATGTTTTTCCAAAAGAATTCTCACTGCATGGATGAGGTGCATAATAAACATTTGGTTTTCTATTTGCCCATTCTGAAATATTTCTTTTTTGAAACTTCATTATTTTTGCGCCACTCTTTGAAGCTTCATTTATCATTTCAAATGCCGTTTCAATCTTACCTTGATGATTGCAACACATTTCTAAAATCAAATTACAGTTTTTTATTTCACACATATGTTGTATTATAACATAAAAATTTTCATTTTCAAAATAATTTGTTATTGTTATTTTAAAAGCGTTTTGAGAGGAGTTGTAATTTCGCCCTTAGATAATATTTTTAAATCATGCATAGCCCTCGTCATAGCCACATATAAAAGTTTCATATCAACCACTTCATTTTCGTTAAAACTTTCTTTTGAAGCATTATATATTATTACGCTATCAAATTCAAGACCTTTTGCCTCATAAATCGTAGTTATAATTAATTCTTTTATTAAAGACTCATTCCCAAGAATTATTGATTCAATATTTGCCTTGCTTAAAAAAGCCTTTACTTCTTTACATTCGTTTGGATTATTACAAAGAATTGCAACAGTATTGAATATTTTATTTGATTGTAATACAAATTTTTTAATTAAATCAACATGTGTTAACTTGTCACATTCATAAGCGCAAACTTTTTCTCCATGTCTTATTACTGGCTCACCTTTTACAAGAGGAATAAATTCACTTAGTAAATTTGCTGCTTCCATAATCTCGACTGTTGTTCTATAACTTTTTGTAAGTTCATAATATTGCCCATCATTAAAAAGACAGTCGCCAATTTCTTGCCAAGTTTGTATTGAAGAATTTCCATAAATAGATTGATTTAAATCTCCATACAAATCAAATATGCTTTCATTAAATAAAAAATCTAAGGCTTGAAAATGAAAAATCCCAAAATCTTGAGCTTCATCAATAATAACATGACATATATTTACAAATTTTTCACAAGGCAAAATTCGTTGTTTCAAATAAATCAACACTGGCAAATCTTCAAAGTCAACACATTTACGTTTAAGATTGAAACTAGTTTCTTTGGTTAACTCATTAAATTCAGTGTAACTTTTTAAA